>JADFHR010000004.1 GCA_022567015.1 Pseudomonadota bacterium | reverse complement strand
GAGTTGAGCCAGCGCGGTTGCGTCCATAACGGCGGATCAGGGCACTTCGATGTGATCGAAGACGAGGCGAATGATGTCATCGGACGTCTTCTCTTCGGCCTCGGCCTCATAGGTGATAATGATGCGGTGGCGAAGGACGTCCGGCCCGATCAGTTTGACGTCGTCGGGAATAACGTGCGCCCTGCGCGCGAGGAAGGCCTGGGCGCGAGCGGCCTGGGCGAGGAAAACCGTCGCGCGCGGCGACGCTCCATACTGCACGTAGTTCTCAATCGGCACGCCGTAGCGCGCGGGATCGCGCGTCGCAATAATGAGATCGATGATGTAGCTCTTGATCTTCTCATCCATGTAAATCGACCGCACGACGCCGCGCGCCTTCATCAGATACTCGGTATCCACAACCGCCTGGACTTCCTCCGGCTCCGCTCCGGTCATGAGATCCAGGATCAGCCGCTCTTCCTCGATCGTCGGGTAACCCACGATGACCTTCAGCATGAATCGGTCGATCTGCGCCTCGGGCAGAGGATAAGTGCCTTCCTGCTCGATGGGATTCTGCGTCGCCATCACCATGAACGGTTCCGGCAGAGGGTAGGTCTGATCGCCGATGGTGACCTGGCGCTCCTGCATGGCTTCGAGCAAGGCGCTCTGGACCTTGGCCGGGGCGCGGTTGATCTCGTCGGCCAGGATAAGGTTGGCGAAGACCGGTCCGCGCCGGGGTGTGAAATCTCCGCTGGCCTGATTGAATATCAACGTGCCGATCAGGTCGGCGGGCAACAGGTCCGGCGTGAACTGAATGCGCTGGAAATCGGCGTGGATCGCGTCGCTGAGCGTCTGGATCGTCAGGGTTTTGGCCAGACCGGGCACGCCTTCGACCAGAACGTGCCCGCCCGTCAAGAGCGCGACAAGCAGCCGATCGATGAGCCCCTGCTGACCGATGATGCGTTTGCGCAACTGCTCGACCAAGCCCACGAGGAATTCACTCTCGCGTTCAACGGTCTCCTTGAGCGCCATCAATCCGGAAGCGTCGGCCGGGGGGGAAGGAATTGCGCTGGACGCAGTCATCGTACCTACGCTGAAATCCTCTATTGAAAGGCTTTAGGCTGTCTTGTGGCCTTCGACGTCGTGTACCACGCCGCGAAAATCGTTGATCAACTCCAGCGGATCGAAGTCCCCTCCCGCCGCGCGTCCATTTGATTCACCGTCTTCCTTGGACTCGGCTTCGCAGCGCTCCAAAATGCGGGAAAGGACCTGCGTCTGCTGCGGGGTGAATTGTCCGCTCTGCAAGGCTTCCCGCAATTCCGGATAGGGGAGCTCCCGCGCTTCCTTGATCCCGCCATGTTCAAGAAATATGCGCACGAGACGGGCGACTTTGGGGGTGCAGTGCTTGGCGTCGCCGCTTTCGACACGGAGCTTGATCCCCTGAAGCTCAGAGAGGATTTTTTCGAACTTCGACGATTCCACGTCGGGATACTCGGATTGGAATAGGTCGACCGGCCTGCGGCGCCGGAAAATCACCACCATGACCGCGAGGAACGCCACCACGCCGACCACCAATCCGACCCACCCCCACCGCAGATTTGTCAATCTCTCGGCCCAGGTCAGCGCCTCGCCCGCCTCTTCGGTCTGAGCCAGCGCCAGTCCTCGGGACAGGGAAAACGCAAACAGCGAAAGGGCCGTAATTCGTCGCGGCATTGACATCAAAACGTAAGTCCTCTCGTGAACATAATAAAATCGATGAGGAGATTCGGCCTCGTCATTCCCGCCTCCGCGCCGCTTCAGCTTTCGATCTCTTCCTCCATGGGGATGCTGGAGACATGGATGTCGCGGACGCGCTGAAACCGAAACAAGATCGGACGATCCGAACTGCTGTCCTCGATCGCCTTCTCCAAGTCCTTCGGCGTCCGGACCAGCTCGCGATTCACTTCGAGCAACACGTCGCCCGTCCTCAGACCAGCCCTGGCGGCGCGCGGGCGGCTGCAGCAGCCATCATTTTGGCCGAGAATGTGTTTCCTGGGGCTCCCGCCCGGCGGGTGGGCCCGGCCACATTCTGGACAGATCACAGGTACACGCGGAGGAAACCCAGTGACCTGTATACCACGCCGGTGGAGGCGGACGAGGATTTGATAACGGACGAAAGCTGGCCCGTCCGCAAGACGAAGGCCGCAGTCGCGGCGAGAAACGCCGTCACCACGGACGGGGCGTAGGTGTACGCGTTGGGCAGCCACAGGTGCAGCGGAAACAGGGCGAGTTTCAGGCTGATGCCGACGGTCAGGAAGGCCAGCGCAACCAGGATCGTGCGGGTGTCGGCGACGGCGGGCATGAGGGTGGCCAGGTCCGCCATGTTGAGCGTCCCCGTCATCATGTACATCATCGCCACCCCGATGAGGTAGAAGGTGGCGCCCAGGGTGCCCATGATCAGGTAGCGGTACGCCGCCGTCAGCGCCCGGCGCTCGGACCCCAGGCTGATCAGCACGTACGACGACAGGGACGTGATCTCCAGGAACACGAAAAGGTTGAAGGCGTCCCCGGTGATGGCGATGCCAAGCAGGCCGGTCAGGCACAACAGGTACATCGCGTAGAACAGGTAGATGCGGTCCCTGGGTATCTCGTGCTCGACGCTGCGGCGCGCGTACGGCGTCACCACGGCCCCGATGGCGGCGACGATGACCAGGACGAAGGCGCCCGCCAAGTCGACCCGGTACTCGATGCCCCACGGCGCCGCCCAGTTGCCGAGAGGGTACGTTACCGGGCCGCTCTCGAGAACCTGGAGAAGCAGCGCGACGGCGATCGCCAGCACCACCCAGCTCACCGCCAGGGTCAGGGCCCACGCCAGGACCGGGCGCCTGAGCAGGACGCACAGGGGCGCCGCCATCAGGGGGATCACCACCTGGAGGGCGGGCAGATGGGCGGCGATCACGCGTCGTCCTCCTGGCCTTCGATTTCGTCGTCCTCGATGGTGCCGTACGCGTTGCGGATGCGCACCACCAGCGCCAGGGCCAACGCCGTGGTGGCGACGCCGACGACGATGGCGGTCAGGATCAGCACATGGGGCAGGGGGTTGGAATAAATTTCGATGCCCGCGTCCAGGATCGGCGCCGTGCCGCCCCGGACCTTGGCCATGGAGATATAGAACACGAACACCGAAACCTGGAAAATGTTGAGGCCGACCACCTTCTTGATCAGGTTGTCGTGCGCGATGACAATGTAAAAGCCGACCATCATCAGCACGATGGTGATCCAGTAGTTATAGAGGCCGGGGAACTCCACCGTTCAGCGGTCCTGATGGGCGAAGATGAAGAAAATGGTGATCATGGCGCCGGAGACGGTGGCGCCGACTCCGAACTCGATCAGGGTAATACCCAGGTGCTGGCCGATCACCGGGTCCTCGGCGAGCACCGAGTAATCCAGGAAGTTGCCGCCGAGCAAAATTCCCGCCACCCCCACGCTGGCATAGAGCAGCAGGCCCAGCGACAGCAGCGTCCGCGTCGCCCATGCCGGGGCCACCTTGCGGGCGTTGTCGATGCCGAAGATGAGGGCGTAGAGGATGAACGCGCTGGCGAAGATGACGCCGGCCTGGAAGCCGCCGCCGGGCCCGAAATCGCCGTGGAACTGCACATAGAGCGCGAACAGCATGATCGGCGGGATCAGGAGCTTGGAGACGACGCGCAGGACGGCCTTGAATATCATTGCGCGGCCTTCTTTTTGTCCGCCGGTTGGCGCTTTTTCCTGGGCCTGCGGGAGCGCCCGATGAGGATCAGGACGCCGACGGCGGCGGTGAAGATGACCGCCACCTCGCCCAGGGTGTCATAGCCCCGGTAGCTGGCCAGAACCGCCGTCACCACGTTGGGCAGGCCGGTGTCGGGTCCGGTTCTCTCGAGGTAGTAGGGCGCCACGTGACGGTGGATGGGGGCGTTCGGGTCGCCGTAGCGGGGCATGTCCATGGTGCCGTAGATCAACACCGCGCCGGTGGCCACGACTAAAAGCAGCGGCGCCAGGATCTTGCGCGGCGCCGCCTTCTCCTCGCTGGTGGTGAGGGCCAGGGTTCCCAGCATGAGCACGGTGGTGATGCCGGCGCCGACGGCGGCTTCGGTGAAGGCGACGTCCACCGCGTCCAGCACGACGTACAGCACCGCCGCCAGCAGGCTGAACATGCCCGCCAGCATGACCACGGCGAACAGGTTCCTCAGGCGCACCAGGGCCAGCGCCGTAACCGCCATGAACGAGAGCAGCGCGAAGTTGATCAGGTCTTCGATGGCCCGCCTGTCCTTTCGCCGGGTTCGGCCGACGGGGCGTTCTTGCCGTCGACGAGGGGCTTGAGGCCGCCGTTCAGCGCCGCCCGCGCCAGCGCGTGGGTGGTCGTCGGGCTGGCGAAGAATATGAAGACAACGATCAGGACCAGCTTCACCGTCACCATGGTGAAGCCTTCATGGATCATCAGCCCGGCCAGGATCAGCCCCATGCCGAGGGTATCCACGATCCCGGCCCCGTGCATGCGGGCGAATACATCGGGCAGGCGGACAATGCCGACGGCGCCGATGAGGGCGAACAGCGAACCGGCGATCAGGCATGCCCAGCTGGCGATGTCGGCGAGCAGCGCCATCACACGTCTCCCCGTTCGTCTTCGCCCGAGGGGTGGCCCAGGTGGCTGAACTTGACGTATTTGGTCACGGCGATGGTGGCGATGAAGTTGATCAGCGCATAGACCAGCGCGATGTCCAGGAACTCGGGCCGCCCGGCGAGGAAGCCGTGGACGGCGATGAGGACCACGGTCAGGGTGCCGAAGGCGTTGACCGCCAGGATGCGGTCGTAAATGGTCGGACCCCTGATGGCGCGGAACAATGCCAGCGCCATGGTGACGAGGATGGCGGCGGAGGCGCCGGCGAACATCAGGCCCCGTGCTCCCCTCGGCCGTCGGCGGCGCCCTCAACCGCGGTGACGCGGCGGTCCATGTCGCCGCGTATCAGTCCTTCGGCGGCCTCGCGGGTGAGGGCGTGGACGCTGAGCACCCCTTCCTCCAGGCCGATGGTGACCGTTCCCGGTGTCAGGGTGATGGAGTTGGCGTAGATGACGTGGCCCAGCTCGCTCTTCTGGGTGCCCTTGAGGCGCAGCACGGAGGGGTCGATGGCCATCCTGGGCCGGACGATGACGCGGGCGATGTCGATGTTGGCCTTGACGATCTCCCACAGCAGCCACGGTATGTAAAGGAGGAAGCGCCAGCTCAGGTGAATGGGGTGGCCTTCGCGGTCGATCAGGTCCATGCGCCGGGCAATGAGGACGACGACGATGGTCGAGGCGAGGCCGAGGCCCAGCAACAGGGGCTCGAAATGGCCCGACAGCAGCAGCCAAAGCCCGTAAAGGACCGCTCCGAGACTCAGCGCTTGCAGCAAAACCCGGCTCCCCCGATGGCGCCTTCCCGGGCTGCCCCCCGAACGCCGCGAATTTTCGCTTTGGCCGGCTCTTTCTTGGCCTCAGACGATGGTTTCGTCAAGGGGGCCGTAAAAAAACGTTAAAGTTTGCCGGCGCACGGGGATTTGCGGTATGGGAGTTCCATGAACGCGACGAGGCGCCGCCTTCTCCGTGCTGGTCTGCTTTTCGCCGCCGCCGGCCTGGTCGCCGGTCCGCATGCCGCGGCCTCGGGCGCCGGGGCTTCCGCGCCGGTGCGCTTCGAGACCTCCAACCTTGTTGTGGTGACCGCCCGGGGCAGGTCCGCTTTCACGGTCGAGCTGGCGCTGAACGAGGACCAGCGGGTGCAGGGGTTGCAGGGACGGCGCCGCCTTGCCGCCGACGCCGGCATGCTGTTCGATTTCCAGGGCACGGGCCCGGTCGCCATGTGGATGAAGGACACGTATGTGCCGCTCGACATGCTGTTCATCGATTCCCGGGGACGCATCGTCAACATCGCCGAGCACACGGTGCCGCTGTCGCTCACCGCCATCCGCTCCGCCGGGCCGGTGCGCGCGGTTCTGGAACTGAACGCCGGCACGGCGGCGCGCCTGGGCATCAGACCGGGGGACAAGGTGCTGCATTCCGTCTTCGGGGCGGGCGGGCAATACAATGGCGATTGACACGCCGCATTTCGTGCACCTAGTACTAAGCTTTGCACCGATTTGCAGGCAGGCCTGAAACCGGGGAGGAACAATTGGCGGCACCGCATTTTCTCGTCCACAACACCGCCGACACCACGGGCGTGGTGGTGGTGGAAGACGTCGAAGCCGGCGACGAGCTGACCGGCTGGGTCATGGAGACCGACGGCACCGTCACGGTGAAGGCGCGCGATCCCATTCCCCTGGGCCACAAGATATCCCTCGGCGACATCAAGAAGGGCGACACCATCATCAAGTACGGCCACGACATCGGCCGGGCGGTGGCCGACATCCCCGAGGGCGGACACGTCCACGTCGACAACGTCAAGACCAAGAGGTGGTAGCCATGGCGACGCCGACTTTCCGGGGATACCGGCGCACCGACGGCCGGGTCGGGATCCGCAATCACGTCGTCATCCTGCCCCTGGACGATCTGTCCAACGCCGCGTGCGAGGCGGTCGCCCACAACATCAAGGGCACCCTGGCCCTGCCCCACCATTACGGCCGGCTGCAGTTCGGCGAGGACCTGGAACTGTTCTTCCGCACCCTGATCGGCACCGGCAGCAACCCCAACGTCGCCGCCGTGGTGGTGATCGGCATCGAACCGGCCTGGACCGGGCGCATCGTCGACGGCATCGCCGCCACCGGCAAGCCCGTGGAAGGCTTCGCCATCGAACGGAACGGCGACCACAACACCATCGCCGCGGCCTCGCGCAAGGCCAAGGAGTACGTCCATTGGGCCAGCGAGCTGAGGCGCGAGGAATGCGCCTTCGGGGAAACCTGGATTTCCGTGAAGTGCGGCGAATCCGACACCACCTCGGGTCTCGCCTCCAACCCCACCGTGGGCAACATGATCGACAAGGTGGACGCCATGGGCGCGACCACCTGTTTCGGCGAGACCTCGGAGATCACCGGCGCCGAGCAGATCTGCGCCGCCCGCGCCGCCACCCCGGAGGTGGGCGAGAAATTCCTCAAGACCTGGTCCGATTACAACGACTTCATCATGGCCAACAAGACCGACGACCTGAGCGACAGCCAGCCCACCAAGGGCAATATCGAAGGCGGCCTGACGACCATCGAGGAGAAGGCCTTCGGCAACCTGGAAAAGATCGGCAAGACGACGAAATACATCGACGTGCTGAAACCCGCCGAACGGCCGGCCAAGGGACCGGGCCTGTATTTCATGGACACCTCTTCGGCGGCGGCCGAATGCGTCACCCTTCAGGCCGCCGCCGGGTTCACCGTCCATTTGTTCCCGACCGGCCAGGGCAACGTCATCGGCAACCCGATCAAGCCGGTGATCAAGCTGACCGCCAATCCGCGCACGGCGCGGACCATGGGCGAGCACGTGGACCTGGACGTGTCCGGCCTGTTGCGCCGTGAAATGACCCTGGACGAGGCCGGGGACGCGCTGCTCGACATGACCGTCCGCGTCTGCAACGGACGGCTGACGGCGGCGGAGGTTCTCGGCCACCGCGAGTTCGTGATCACCAAGCTGTACCGGAGCGCCTGAAGCGCAAGGCCGGCGGCGCGGCCACCGGCGGCACGGAAAGGCACAAACAAGATGGCGGACATGGCTTCCATGCTGGATGTCTCGGTCTGGCGGGGCGCCGACGAGGGCCGGTTCGTTTCCTACCCGGTTCCGCGCCGCGAAAACCAGACCGTGCTCGACGTGGTCACCTACGTCCAGCGGCGCCTCGATGCGACCCTGGCGTACCGCTTTTCCTGCCGGGTCGGCATGTGCGGCTCGTGCGCCATGACGGTCAACGGGGTGGCGCGGTGGACGTGCCGCACCCACGTCGGCCGGGTGGCCAGGGACGGCCGCCTGCGCATCGCGCCGCTGAGGAACATGCCGGTGATCAAGGACCTCAGCGTCGACATGGCCGAATTCTTCGCCAAGGCGGCGCGCGCCAAAGGCGCGTTCCGTCCCACCGCCGACAGGACCGCGGATTTCGCCGTCATCGCGCCCGATTCGCCCCGCCGCCGGCGCGCCGACGCCGCCATCGAATGCATCGGATGCGGGGTGTGCTACGCCTCGTGCGACGTGGTCACCTGGAACCCGGATTACCTGGGGCCGGCGGCGCTGAACCGCGCCTGGACCCTGGTCAACGACGAACGCGACGGCGGCAACCGGGAACGCCTCGCCGCGGTGGCGGGGGACGCCGGCTGCCATGCCTGCCATTCCCACCAGAGCTGCATGGAGCGCTGCCCCAAGCATCTCAACCCGACGGAATCCATCGCCGGACTGAAACGGGCGACGGTGCTCGCCGCGCTCACGGGGAAACTGTGAGCGCCCGCGCCGAAACCCTTTTGTGGCTGGCCCAGCGGGTCAGTGCGATGGTCCTGGCGGTGGTCGTGGCGGTGCCCATCGGCACCATCATCTATGCCGTGCAGGGCGGCCTGAGCGCCCAGGAGATCATCGGCCGGGTGCAGGGAAACACCGGCTGGCTCGCCTTCTACGGGGTGTTCGTCGCCGCCGTCGCCGTCCACGGGCCGATCGGCCTGCGCACCATCCTGCGCGAGATGACGCCGGTGCCGGCGCGCCTGATCGACGTGGCGGCGGCCGCCTTCGCCGTCCTCCTGGCGTGGACGGGCTGGCAGGCGGCGTACGGCCTGTACGGGTTCGGCGGCGCCTGATGGGCCCCTTCGGGCTTGCCGGCGGGTCGCGCGACCATCCCGCGTACTGGGCCTTCGCCGTCCACCGCCTGTCGGGCCTGTTGCTGGTTCTCTTTCTGCCCGCCCACTTCTACGTGCTGTCGCGCGCCATCCAGGGCGCGGCGGCCCTGGACGCCGTGCTCGCGTGGACCGAGGGCCCCCTGGTCAAGGCCGCCGAGGTGGGGCTGATCATTCTCCTTGCCGCCCACCTGACCGGCGGGCTGCGCCTTCTGGCGGTGGAGTTCCTGCCCTGGCGGGACTGGCAGAAGACCCTGATCGC
Organism: Pseudomonadota bacterium; assembly: GCA_022567015.1. GTDB lineage: Bacteria > Pseudomonadota > Alphaproteobacteria > Rhodospirillales > 2-02-FULL-58-16 > JACZQZ01. Next base: position 18,130 of record JADFHR010000004.1, on the reverse strand, counting down.
CGTCACCGCCGGCGCCAGCCTCCTGATCGGCCTCGGTTTCCTGATCAACGTGGCGTGACGGCGCGGCGCATGGGTGTTCGGCGCGCGTAGCCGCTGGATTGGCAGCTTTTCAGACGGACTCCATCAACTCGTCCGTCGACGCCGAGGCCGCGAGAGACGCCAGAAAAGATAAAAGCTTCTCGTGGGTATCCCCGATGTCTTCGTTCAAGATCCCGTGTCGCCGGGAGGGAACCATGTGCAGCGTTTTTTCCTCGGACCCAAGCTTCCCGCGGATCATTTCCGCGCTCTTGGGGTCGACAATCTGGTCTTCCGTACCCTGAACGAGGATTACCGGGCATTGTACGTCGGGCAAACGACGATCGAGTTCGTCGACCATGCGGCGCAGTTCATAAAGGCCGCGTATCGGAATGTTTCGATAGTTGATATCGGGATGTTCCGATTTGTTCGGCAGAAACGGCATGATGCCCTCGAAGGAAGAGACCCAGCGGGTCAGCTTGGCGGCGCCATGCACCAGAGGCACAAAGATCAGGTTCTTGTTGCGGAATTTCATGGGCGCGGAGACGGCGGCCACCCCGGCGAGTCGTTCCGGCCGCTCGGCCGCCAGATGCAATGCCAAAGCGCCACCGCTGGAAAACCCGACCAAGCAGATGCGGTCCGCAAAGGCCGACATGATTCTGTACCCCCGCCGGACGGACTCCAACCAGTCCTGCCAGCTTCGATCCCGCAGATCCCAGGGAGAGGTCCCATGGCCTTTCAGCCGTACGCCGACGACCGGATGACCGGCCGCCTCCAGCTTCTTTGCGAAGGCCCGGAGTTCGGCAGGCGAGGCCAGGAAGCCGTGCACCAGGACGATGCCCAGGCCGTTGCTCGCCTCGGGCACCGACAGATAAGGCTCGCCGCCCTCTGTCGCCGTCTCCTGCCGGTTGAGTTCGTCACAGCGGCGGTCCGAGAAGCATTGCCCGTCCCAGGCGTACGACTCGAGTTCGTCGTTGAAAAGCATGTGCGCCAGCGCCCGATCATCAAGCGCCGGCGCGGCGTTCATCGCTTTCTCCACCGCCTGCCCAGCCGCCAGGATCGGCGCCATTTCGTTGGCGTAGACCGAGATGAGGTTTTCGAGCCGCACCCGGTCGAACTCGTGTTCCTCGCAAAGCTTGGGCAGAAAACGGTATCGCTCACGGTCCCTTTCCACCAGTTGGGAACACGCTTTCGATGACATGAACTGCTCGAGTCCCGGACACCGGCCATCGACCACGCCGGTGTGGGCATCGGGGTTTTTCAGGCTCTGGTGCAGGTGAATGGAGGGTTCCTTCCGGGCGTTCTTAATCGCCAGATAGAGGGCCTTGTGAAACAGCTCGTAGCCGACTTCCGTCTGCCCTTTGTCCACGAACATCAGAATCAACCGCGAGATGAGGTGGCTGAGGTTGATGGTCACCCCGGCATATATCTCGCGCATGTAGGCGTCCCGCACCCGCAGTGTTTTGCGGCCCACGCACATGGCGACGAGGCGCTCGTCCCACCGGCCTTTGTCGCGTTTCAATGCAAAAAAGTCGTCCAGGGAGTCGATCCTGCGGATCAGACGAGTAAAAATCCGCCGTTCCCACCATTGCCAGACTTCCGCCGGCGCCATCGCATCGCCCAGCCGCACGTCCATATCCGTTTGTTTGAGCAGGATGTTTCCCTCGATGAGCAGTTCCTCGGAGAACCGTTTGCTCAACCCACGGGTGAAAAGTTCCACCCCCTTGCGGAGGATGTTGTCGCTGACACGGATCGGATAGAAGGTGATGTTGGCGGGAACGATCAGGGTCGGCTGCCGGACGGCTGCCACAAGGTCTTCCACCGTTTCCAGTCCCAGCCTTGCGGTCCATGATTCCAGACACCGTAGATCCCCGGCTTCGTGGATGGCCAGGATCCCCGCTTTGAATGCCTCAAGGGTGAAGGCGAGAACGGCGGCCCCCGTGTGGTGTTTGCGTCTCTCCCGGGCGGTGCGCGAATAGATGCTGTAGCGGCCTTCGCTGTCCAAAACCTGCCGGTCCTTCACCATCCCGCCCTCGGGGAAAACGATGATCTTGCGGCCGCGAAGGATCTCTTTGGCAAGGAACGGGAGTAAACCGGGAAGGTCGTTGGGGACCGCTCCGATATTGCGCAGGTAGTTTGAAAAGGCGTCGTCACGCCGAAACAACTCGGCCGCGCCCACCGAGCGGCAAAGCGCCCCCGTCTCCTGGAAGATCAAATACTGCGGAATGAATGTCTCGAAACGGGCAAAGTGGTTGAAGAGAAATATCTGGCCGGCCTCGATCTGGCCTTTGCTGTGGTGCAGCTTGATGTTGACCCCGAGACGCTTCTTCACGACTGAAATGGCGCGGGCGGTCCATTCGTAGACCGGCCGGCTGATTTCAAGATCGTTTTTTGTGTCCATGAACCAAACTGAAAAGCGTGCGGCGTATTTCGAGTATCTGGTATCCGCGTCGGGCGTTTGCCACCGCCAAGCCGTATCGACCGCCGGTCAGGATGGACCAAGGATCGCCTGTACCGATGACACCGGCCGGCACTGGACTCCGGCTCTTTGATCACGTCAATGGTCTTGTCGCCGAGGACCTGAACGAACGCCCCGGGTTCGGCCCGCGTTGCTTGCGCCGTGCCGGGACCGGCGCCCGTAAGAACGAGGACCGCGCACGCGGCGACGATCACCAACCAACGATGCGAACCCATCGACAGGCGCGCCAGAGGCGATGCGGGGCGCGGTGCCCGCTGGCGGCGCCGGCCATGATGGTTTGGTTCTCTCCCGGGAGTCTTGTCAGGACGATTTGCTCCGGTTGATCCCTACCGTCCGGGCTTGAGGATCAGATACCCCAGGCCGCCGGCGACGCCGAGTCCGGTGCTGCTCTCGAGCGCCAGGGGCTGCAGGGAGATATTCTTGGAACCGCCGCCGACGAGAGCGCCGGCGCCCGCGCCGACGCCGAACGTGGCCGAGGCCTTGCCGCCGACATACGTGCCGGCCAGGGAGTGCGCGCCGAGGCGCGTGTCCGAGGTGCCGCCGAGCACCACGAAATGAGTGGTCTCGCTGCGGTTCCAGTTCAGATCGACGCCGAGGCCGATGCCGGTCTCGCCGGTGTAGGTCTCCTGGCCCTCGGCCGTCTTGAACACGCACCGCACGTCCACGGTCGAGTGGATCAACAGGTTGCGCCGCGTGCCTTCGACGCTGTTACAGGTCAGCACGCCGATCTCGATTCCGCCGCGGGCCATCGCGTCGGGAATGGGCAGCCCGAGCAGGAGCGCGCCCGCCAGGACCATGCCCGGCATAAAACGCTTGTAGGTGTTCATGTCCGAATCCTCCTTTCCGGTGGCGCCCGTTCCCGGCGCCGGTTACTGGGTGATCTTCCAGGTGCCGTCGCCCTGCCGGCAGGCGGTCCCGTAGGCGTCCTTGTTCCGGCCGCCGACGGTGACGCTGGTCTGGTACTCGCGGCAGTTCCGGCCGCCGGCCGTCTGGTAGGTCCGCGTCGGGGTGAAAGTTCCCGAATGGCCGGAATCCGGATTGCGCCAGCGCACGGTCTCACCGGTCCGGCTGTACTCGAGGGCGTTCCGGGCCGTGCGGTCGGCGCGCGCCCTGTCGGCCCGGTCCAGGGACCGGCCGATCTCGCCGCCGAGGTAGGCGCCGCCCAGGGCGCCGATGGCGACCGCGGCGAGCCGCCCCGTGCCGCCGCCGATCTGGGAGCCGGCCAGGGCCCCCAGGCCGGCGCCGAGGAGGGTGCCCAGGGACCGTTTCGGGTTGTTCTGCAGCTCGGCGCAGGCCGACAGCGAAAGGACGACCAGCGCCGCCGAGGTGATGCGTGTGATGTTCATGTTCCTGCTCGTTTACCGGGTGTGGTTCGACCACCAGGGATATTTCGTGTCCGTGTGGCCAGGGACGCCATCTTCCCGGGGCAAAATGGAAATTCAAAGTTTTTGCGGTTCCGACGGCGCCGGGTGTGCCGCGCCGACTAATTTCCGCCGTGGGCGGCGCGCACGCCCGTGGCCACGCTGGCCTCGCAATAGCGGGCCAGCGCCTTGCGGTCGGCAAACGCGGACGCGCGCACCGGCTCGTGGAACGTCACCTCGACCGCCGCGCCGCGCAGGCCGAACACGCGTACGAGGTGGCCGAACAGGGTCGCATCCCCGTACCAGGCGTAGCACGCCTCCAGGCCGCCGGTTAGCGGCCGCCCGTCCGCGTAGCGTGGATAGGCGACGGAGACGGGCTGGATCCAGATATCGCGGCCCAGGCGCCGGGGCTTGGCGATGTCGAAGAGGGCGCTCTTGAAGGGGAGCACCCGCCGGCCGTCCGAGCTGGTGCCTTCGGGGAAGATGATCACCGACTCTCCCATGGCCAGCCGGTGGCGCAGCTCGGTGTTCTCCACCGAGGCCCGGGTCGCCGTCCGCTCGATGAAGATGGTCCGCTGAAGTTTCGCCAAGGGCCCGATCACCGGCCACCGGACGACCTCGGCCTTGGCCACAAAAACCGCGTCAAGAAGCCCGCCCAGGACCACAATGTCCAGATAGGAGACGTGATTGGCCGTGTACAGGACCGGGCCTTCGACCACCGGGTGTCCACGCACACGCACCTTCAGCGCGCACAGCCGGGAACATCCCCGGTACCACGACCGCGCGACGGCGGCGCGGACGGGACGGCTTAACGGTGCCGCGAAAAGGTACGGGGCGAGCGCGATCACCGTCATGACGACGAAGGCGGCGCAGCGGACGATGGCGCGAAGCGGCGAGACGCTTAGTGGAACCGCTTCATCGAGGCAACGCCGCCGGGCCGGTAGTGGCGCCGGTATTTTTCCGTCAGCCGGTCGGTCTTCACCAGTACACATACGTCCACCGTATTGAACTGCCTGTCGATTACCGCCCCGTCGCCGACGAAACCGCCGAGCCGCATGTAGCCCTTCATCAGCGGCGGCAGCGCGGCCATCCCGATGTCGTCACCGACCACGGCCCGCGGCAGGAGACGCATGTCCACGTAACGGTGGTCGAGCGCCCGCGGGCGGAAGCTCTCCGGTGCCAGGTGGCGGTGATAGAGGTATGAGAGGGCGACGGCGAACCGTGTGGGGTCGGTCCCCGTGAAGCTCCCGCAGCCGAACAGCATCTCCACGTTGAACGCGGCCAGATACTCGGAAATTCCCCGCCACAGGAGCTGCATCACCGCGCCCTGGCGGTAGTCCCGGTGCACGCACGACCGCCCCACCTCGGCCACCTCGCCCGGATAGCGGAGGAGGGGCGCCACGTCGTACTCCTGGGCCACGTAGAAGCCCTCGTGCGCCGTCGCCACGGAGCGCCGCATCAGCCGGTAGGTGCCGACCACCCGGGAGTTGTCGTCGATGCGCGCGCGGTCGATGACCACGAGATGGTCACAGTACGCGTCGAATTTGTCGACGTCGCGCGCCCGCCGTTTCATCAGCGGCGTCGGCCGGGCCTCCAACTCCTCGTAGAAAACCCGATACCGGAGCGCCTGGGCCGCTTCGATTTCGGCCGCCGACTCCGCGAGGCGAACCTCGAGTGTCTCCAAAGCCAGAACCACCATATCCTCCGGTCTCCTTTGCGGTGACAACCAGACGGGCGCCGACCGTAAAACCGGGGCTTGGAATTCCATAGGGCTGCGCATTTCCAGGCGACCGGGGGTGCGTGTCAGTTGCGCAACGCCGCCGCCGGCAGTTCAAAAATTTTGGATTTCCACCCCACCGTTGCACGGTCGGGGCCCGGACGACCCGGAGGACCCGGTAACCGGGTGGCGAACGCATCACCCCAAGGGAGGCGGCTGATCCATGGCGCGACTGGCGATAAACCGGTCATTGTATTTGGGATTGTTGCTGATTGGCCTTGCCGGCTGCGCCGCCATGGCCGCCCGCGGGCTCGCGGAAAGCCTTTCCCGGGCCATCGTCAACCATGACGACCCGGCGACGGTTCAGGCCGGGGCGCCGGCCTACCTGCTGTTGCTCGACGGCTTCATCGACGAGTCCCCCGACGATCCGGATCTGCTGATCGCCGGCGCCCGGTTGAACGGGGTCTACGCGACCGTTTTTGTCGAGGACCCGGAGCGCGCCCGGCACCTGTCCGGCAAGGCGCGCGCCTACGCGGGCCGCGCCCTGTGCCTGCGCCATCCGCCGATGTGCGCCCAGGATCGGCGGCATTTCGATGAATTGGCGCCGCTGCTCGCCGCCATGACCGAGGCCGACGTTCCCGCCCTCTACACCTATGCCACCGTCTGGGCCGGTTGGATACAGACGCGCAGCGGCGATTGGGACGCGATCGCGGACCTGCCCAGGGTGGAGGCCATGTTGGAAAGGGTGGTGGCCCTCGACGAGGGGTACGACCGTGGACAGGCCCACCTGTACCTGGGGGTGATGCGCACCCTGCTGCCACCGGCCCTGGGCGGCCGGCCCGGGGAGGGCCGGGCGCACTTCGAGCGCGCCATCGCACTTTCTAAGGGTCGCAACCTCATGGCCAAGGTGGAATTCGCCAGACGCTACGCCCGGCTGGTGTTCGACCAGGCCATGCACGACCGCCTGCTGCGCGAGGTGTTGGCGGCCGATCCCCGCGAACCGGGGCTGACCCTGAGCAATACCCTGGCCCGCCGACAGGCACGGCAACTGCTGGCAACGTCCAAAGACTATTTTTAGGAGCGAATCATGTCGCGGAACAGAATGGCCCTATTCATCCTCATCGTGTGCGTCTTGGGCGCGCTCCCGATCGGCGCCGGCGCGCAAACGTTGAAGATCGCAGCCGTCGTCCCGGACGGAACGGGCTGGATGCGGGAGATGCGCAACAGCGCCAAGGAGATCACCGATCGGACCGAAGGCCGGGTCAGGTTCAAATTCTATCCGGGCGGCGTCATGGGCAACGACAAGGGCGTCCTGCGCAAGATCCGCATCGGCCAGCTTCACGGTGGCGCCATGACCGCCAGTGGATTGACAGCGATATACCGCGACGCGGTGATCTACAACCTGCCGTTCATCTTCTGGTCTTACGCCGAGGTCGATTACGTGCGCAAGCACATGGACCGGCTCATCATCGACGCCCTGAGGGAGCGCGGTTTTATCAGCTTCGGACTGGTGGAGGCCGGATTTTCGTACTTCTTGTCCCGGCGGCCGATCCGCACCCTGGACGAGTTGCGAAAACGCAAGGTGTGGGTCCCTGACGATGAGGAGGTCGGCCGCACCGTATTCAAGGCGCTCGGTGTCTTTCCCGTTCCCCTGCCGCTCACCGATGTGCTCACGGCCCTGCAGACCGGGCTCGTCGATACGGTTCCCAACTCTCCGGTCGGCCACATCACCTTCCAGTGGCATAGGCGGGTGAAGTACTTCACCGACATCCCGCTCCTTTATCTCTACGGCTCGCTGGTTATCCAGCGCCGGGCGTTCGAACGGCTGAGGAGCGAAGACCAAGCCGTCGTCCACGACGTCCTGGCGGCGGCGTCGGGCAGGATCGACCGCCGGAACCGCGAGGCCAATCACCGGGCGCGGATGGCCTTGCGGCGTCAAGGCATCGTCTTCTTCAAGCCAGCGGATGAGGACCTGCAGAAGTGGAGAAACGTGATTGCCGAGTCGGTTGCCGGCCTCAGCCGGGACGGGGTGCTTAGCGCCCGTATGCTGACAACGCTCCGGGGCCATCTGGATGACTACCGACGCATCGCCCTCAAGTCCCAATAACGGGACCCTGGGCCGCCTGGCGCGAATGGCGGCGGCCATCGAGGACGGCCTTCTCGTCCTGCTCCTTTCGGCGATGATCGGTCTGGCGGGAAGCCAGATCGTGCTGCGCAACCTGTGGGATGCGGGTCTTTTTTGGGCCGACCCCCTGCTGCGCGTAGCGGTCCTGTGGGTGGGCCTTTTGGGGGCCATGGCCGCCACCCGCGACGACAACCACATCACGGTCGACATCGTGTCGCGCATGCTGAGCGAGCGGGCCCGGTCGGCGGGCCGCGTGATCACCGACCTGTTCACCTCGGCGGTGTGCGGTCTCCTCGCCTACCACGGCGCGCGCATGGTGCGCATGGATTACGAGGCGGGTCTCGTGGCTTTCGCCGCCGTGCCGGCGTGGGCGTGCGAGCTGATCATTCCCATAGGGTTTGGCGTGATCGCCGTCCGCTTTGTGCTGTCTTCGCTCGACCACCTGTGGCGGTTTTGGGGAGTCCGGCAATGATCCTGACCGGGACCCTGCTCGTCATCCTGGCCCTGCTCGGGGCGCCGCTGTTTGCCGTCATCGCCGCCAGCGCGCTCATCGGCTTTCATCTCTCCGGGGTGGATCTTTCGGCGGTGACCATCGAGCTCTACCGCCTGGCGGAGATGCCGGTGCTGCTGGCCATCCCCCTGTTTACCTTCGCCGGCTACCTGCTCAGCGAGAGCCGGGCGCCGGCCCGGCTGGTGGCGCTGGCGCAGGCGCTTCTGGGATGGATGAAGGGCGGGTTGGGCATCGTGGCCCTGGTCGCCTGTGCGCTGTTCACCGCGCTGACGGGAGCGTCGGGCGTCACCATCGTCGCACTCGGCGCCCTGCTCTATCCGGCGCTCGCCCAGGCGGGCTACGGCGATCGCTACAGTCTCGGCCTGATCACGACGTCCGGCAGCCTGGGCCTCCTGTTCGCGCCTTCGCTGCCGCTCATCCTCTACGCCGTGATCGTTCAGCGGCTCGGCGTGGGCCAAGCCGCGAGCGTCGACGAGATGTTCCTCGCCGGCATCCTGCCCGGCCTGTTGATGCTGATGATGCTCGCGGTCTGGAACGCCTGGAGCAATCGCGCCCAGCCCCTGAGCACGTTTTCCTGGAGCGAGGCCGGGGCGGCCCTGCGTGCGGCCCGGTGGGAGATACCCCTGCCGTTCGTCGTGTTGGGCGGGATTTACGGCGGCGTCTTCGCCGTTTCCGAAGCGGCCGCGGTGACCGCGCTCTACGTGCTCGTGGTCGAGGTCGTGATCCACCGCGAGGTGACCCTGGGCGACCTGCCAAGGATCATGCGCGAATCGATGGTCCTGGTGGGCGGCATTCTGATCATCCTCGGCGCTTCGCTGGCCTCCACCAACTACCTCATCGATGTCGAGGTCCCGACCCAGTTGTTCGCGGCGATCAAGGCGCATATCTCCGACCGGCTCACGTTCCTGATTTTGCTGAATATCTTTCTGTTGGTGCTCGGCACCATGTTGGACATCTTCTCGGCCCTGGTCCTCATGGTGCCGCTGCTGTTGCCGATCGCCGTCGGCTACGGCATCGACCCGGTTCACTTCGGCATCATCTTCCTGGCCAACATGCAGATCGGCTATTTCACGCCGCCGGTGGGGATGAACCTGTTTATCGCCAGCTACCGGTTCAACAAGCCGATCCTGCTGTTGTTCCGGGCGACGCTGCCGTTCCTGGCGATTCTGTTGGCGGCGGTGCTCGTCATCACCTACTGGCCGGCCCTGTCGCTGGTCCTGGTCGGCAGGTCATAAGCGGACTCCTGAGGGGCGAGCCGGTGACCACAGTGGAACTCCGAATGGATTTGGATTGCTCGACCCCGGCCGCACGGCGGGAGGGGGTGGACCCGCGCTCCCGTACCGCCGGTCCTGTCGCTGTGAGAGGAATGCAATACCCATGACTCCAATCGACTACTCGGTTCACCTGATCCTCAGCGTGTTCATCATCATCGGTGTCTACCAGTGCTACTTCTGGTGCCAGCGCAACATGGTCGTGAAACCCCGCGATCTTGGAATGTACGTAGACGCGTGGATCCCGTACTGGCCGTCGTGGGTGTGGATTTACAGCTTCCTGTATTACCCGGTGATTCTGTACCTCAATCTGGTGGTGGAGTCGTCGCACCAGTTCACTCAGTTGGTCATCAGTTACGTCTTGCTGCTGACGTTGCAGACCGCCTTTTTTCTGGCGTTTCCCGTTGTCACCCCTGAGAAATGGCGCACCTGCAACACCGGGCGCACGGTGTCGGAACGGTTTCTGGCGTATGTGCAGAAATTCGATGGCCGGGCCAATTGTTTTCCGAGCATGCACTGTTCGGTAGCCATGTTGACGGCGCTGCACCTTTATCCATACCTCGGACCAGGCGCTTATGCATTCCCGCTGCTGATAGGCCTGAGCAGCCTGTTCACCAAGCAGCACTTTCTGGTCGACGTTCCAGCCGGCGTGGCGCTTGGCTGGGGCACGTTCGAATTGTTTAAACTCCTGCACTAGCCACAGGGTGTCCGGCTGTCCGCCCGTGTGGTATTCGATTTGAATTATCAGGATTTGCCGACGCAAGCCGGCATCGCCCTTACCTGTCGGCGCGGCGCCCTGGGCGCTGGACGGAGACCCGTCGATGCCCCATATACCAGCCTTCACCCTGGTTATGCTCCGCGGCGCGTGGGGGCGCGGCGGCCGGGCGCGGCGGGACGCTTTTTCGGCCCTTGGAGGATACGCGGTTTGGACGTATCGTGTTGTCGTTGCTGATAATTTCGGGGCCGTGCGGTTGCTTCGGGCGCCGCGCGGCGGGGCGTCACCACCCATCGCGTGCGCGCACCGCGGATGGGGCAACAGGAGGAACGCACCATGATCGTTGACCTTGCGGTCGCCGAGGAGACGGCGAAGCTCCTCTACATCCGTGCCCTCAAGCTGCTGCCCGACGACGTGAAAGAGGGTTTCGCCCGCCTCGACGCGGGCGAATCGGACGCCCCGGCCAAGGACGTGCTCGCCACCATGATCAGGAACATCGACGTGGCGGAAAAGACCGACAACCTGCTGTGCCAGGATACCGGCATCCCCATCTACAACGTCACCATCGGGCGCAACGTCGACGTCGACGGCTTCGCCCTGAAGGAAGCCATCCGGCGCGGCTGCGCGCGGGCGACCAAGGAATACCCGCTGCGGTCCTCCATCGTCCATCCTCTCACCCGGGTGAACGAGCACACCTCGTGCGGCCGGCGGGTGCCGGTGATCAACATCGACTTCTCCGACACCGAAGACGAGCTGCTGATCGAGATGATCCCCAAGGGCAGCGGCTCGGAGAACGGCTCGTTCCTCAAGATGTGCGTCCCGGCGGACGGGGTGGACGGCATCAAGGTCTTCGTCATCGACAAGGTGCTGGAGGCGGGCGGCAGGGTGTGCCCGCCGACCATCGTCGGCGTCGGCGTCGGCGGCACCGCCGACCTGTGCGTCCATCTGGCGAAGATTGCGGCGACGCGCGCGCTCGGCACCAGCTGCGACGATCCCGACGGCGCCAGGCTGGAAGAGGAGCTGACCACGGCGGTGAACAGCCTGGGCGTCGGCCCCCAGGGCCTGGGCGGCGATTCGACCGCGTTCGCCGTGCATGTCGAGATGGCGGCGACCCACATCACCATGAATCCCGTCGCCGTCAACATCCAGTGCCACTCGGCGCGCCGCGCCAGCGCCACCTTTACGCCCGACGGCATCGAGCTGGGGTTTTAGTACTCACTTGCACGATTTCGCGTATCATACGATCGCGTTTCCCGTTTCCTCGGCAGGAGGGGACGCGCGGGCGATGGGGACCCATCGTCAAGCGTTCCCGACGCCCCGAGGGAGCGGGAAACGCGACCCGAAGGGCGGTCTTGCGAGGCCTCCGGGGGGACCAAGGGGGGTGTCCCCCCGGCTACGGTATGCGGGGGACGCCCCCGCGGCCCCCGGCGTCGTCGCGCGCCGCTTGTGATGCTCCAGCATCACGACGCGCCGCGCTCCTAGCCGGAAACCTCGCAAGACCGTCGTATGATGCGCGAAATCGTGCAAGGGAGTACTGGCCGGGTCGCTGTCCCCATCGGCCGCCGTTATCCGGAGTTCTCGGTTCAATTCCGTGCCGGTACCTGTCAATCTGCGGGGAAAAATGCCGCCCGATCGGCGTACCCGATGGTGACGCCGGTAAAGCGATGGACCCTTGGCGGCGATCGCATGGTTTCGCCGTCGGCCAGCGCGCGGCTGTGATAGGGCCCATCCCCGGATCGACCGAACCCGGGTTCGGCGGCACGAGTCGGGGAACACGAGATGAAGCAAAACAAGCGGCAACCGAGCCGCCGCGCATTCCTCGCGTCGATGGCCGCCTTCGGCGCGGTCGCCCCTATCGGGCACCGCCCGGCTTCCGCCACGTCCCGGACCGTGCTCGGGAAAGCCCTTCCGGCGACCGGTGAACGCTTGCCGGTGATCGGCATGGGGTCGTGGATCACCTTCAACGTGGGTAACGACAAATTCTTACGCGACGAGCGGGTCAAGGTGCTGCGGGCGTTCTTCGAAGGCGGCGGCGGCGTCATCGACTCGTCGCCCATGTACGGCTTCTCCGAAGAGGTCATCGGCTATTGCCTGGCGCGCATCGCCGGCAAGGGCCCGCTGTTTTCCGCGACCAAGGTGTGGACGCCGTTTCAATGGCACGGCATCCGGCAGATGAAGACATCGGAAAAACTGTGGGGAGAGGATCGATTCGACCTCCTGCAGATCCACAATCTGCTGGCATGGGAGGCGCACCTGGAAACACTCCTGGAGTGGAAAGCGCAAGGCCGGGTGCGCTACATAGGCGTGACCACCTCCCACGGCCGCAGGCATGACGAAATCGAGGGTGTGATGGCCGGGCAACCCATCGATTTCGTCCAGTTCACCTACAACATCCTGGACCGGGAGGCCGAAGGGCGACTCTTGCCGCTGGCCGCCGAACGCGGTCTGGCGGTGATCATCAACCGGCCCTTCCGGCGGGGCGCGCTGTTCGATCTTTTCGAACGCCGGCCGCTCCCCGACTGGGCCGGTGCGTTCGACTGCGCGAACTGGGCTCAGTTCTTCCTCAAGTTCATCGTCTCCCACCCCGCCGTCACCTGCGCCATCCCCGCGACCTCGCGGGTGGACCACATGCGCGAGAACATGGGCGCGGCCCATGGCCGTCTGCCCGATCCCGAGACGCGCCAGCGCATGATCCGTTACGCCGAGAGCCTGTGACCGGGCCCGCTTATACCAAGGGGCGCTGATCATGACCCGACGAGCCGGCTTACCAAGGTTTTCGGCTAGGAGCGTGCGCTGTGGCGATGCGGGGCATCGCGAAGCGTGCGCGACGCCGTCCGAAAGCCTTGGTAAGCCGCCGTTGCGGCCCGTCGGAGGGCGTCGAAAAGTTTTGACGATGCGCCGCATCGCCTGAAACTTTCCTCCTGCCCGACGAGCCGCCTACGCGATCTCTATGGGTCATGATCAGCGCCCCTTGGTATGAGGGGTTTTTCGAAAGCGCGTTGGCCGATGGGGGCCCGCGTGTTACAGTCACCAACGCGAAGAAGCCAACCAATGGACGTTTCATCAAAGGGAGGAGAACGATGAAATTCCGACATTTGATTCTGGCCACCCTCGCCGTCGCCGTCGGTGTGACCGGCGTGTTCGCGGCCAAGGTGGCGGCGGCGGCCGAGCAGTTCATTCCCATGCTCGTCTACCGCACCGGACCGTACGCGCCGAGCGGCATCCCGGTGGCCAACGGGTTCCGTGACTATTACACCCTGGTCAACAAGCGCGATGGCGGCATCAACGGCGTCACGGTCACCTTCGAGGAGTGCGAAACCAAGTACAACACCAAGCTGGGCGTCGAGTGCTACGAGAAGCTGAAGAACAAGGGCTCGACCGGGGCTTCCCTGGTCAACCCGTTCAGCACCGGCATCACGTATCAGCTAATCCCCAAGGCGCCGGTAGACAAGATTCCGATCCTGTCCATGGGCTACGGGCGCACCGCCGCCGCCGACGGCCGCGTCTTCAAGTGGATCTTCAACTTCCCGACCACGTACTGGAGCCAGGCCTCGGCCTTCATCAAGTACGTGAGCCGGAAGGAAGGCGGGTGGGACAAACTCCAGGGCGTCAAGATCGCCCACGTCTACCACAACAGCGCCTACGGCAAGGAGGCCAACCCGACCCTCAAGGTCCTGGCCAAGAAGTACGGCTTCAAGCTGACCCTGCTGGCCGTCGACCACCCGGGCCAGGAACAGAAGGCGACGTGGCTGCAGATCCGCCGGCTCAAGCCCAAATGGATCTTCATGTCGGGATGGGGCGTCATGAACTCTGTGGCCATCAAGGAAGCCGCGGCGATCAATTACCCGATGGACCGCTTCGTCGGCAACTGGTGGTCGGGCACCGACGCCGACGTGATTCCGGCCGGCGACGGGGCCATCGGCTACACGTCCACCGCCTTCCATGCCGCCGGCACCGGCTTCAAGGTGCATGATGACATCATCAAGTACGTCTACGGCGGCGATCTGGCCAAAGCCAAGGAGAACAACATCGGCGAGGTGCTGTATAACCGTACCCTGGTCAACGCCATGTTCGGCATCGAGGCCATCCGCACCGCCATGGGCAAGTTCGGCAACAAGCCCATGACCGGCGAGCAGGTGCGCTGGGGTCTGGAGAACCTGGACATCACCGAGGCGCGCCTGAAAGAGCTCGGCATGGAAGGCTTCACCAAGCCGGTCAAGGTGTCGTGCGCCGACCACGAGACCATGGGGCCCCTGCGCATCCAGCAGTGGGACGGCAAGAAGTGGTCGTTCATCAGCGACTGGATCAAGCCCATGCGCGAAGTGGTGCGGCCGATGATCGAAAAGGCCGCGGCCGCTTACGCCAAGGAGCAGAACATCACGCCGCGTGCCTGCTGAACGGCGCCGCCCGGTCGAACGGACGGAAAGACGCTGACGTGACCGGCAACGGAGCGCCCCTTCTTACCGTCAACAACATCGAGGTGATCTACGATCACGTCATCCTGGTGTTGAAAGGGGTATCGCTGGAGGTTCCCGAGGGGGGCATCGTCGCCCTCCTCGGGGCCAACGGCGCCGGCAAGACGACCACCCTGAAAGCCATTTCCAACCTGCTGGGCGCCGAGCGCGGCAACGTCACCAAGGGCTCCATCGAGTACATGGGCGAACGGGTGGACAGCCTGACGCCGTCGGAGCTGGTGAAGCGCGGGGTCGTGCAGGTGATGGAAGGCCGCCGGTGCTTCGAGCACCTGACCGTGGAGGAGAACCTGCTCACCGGCGCGTACCTGCGCAAGGACGGCAAGGCCGCCGTCAAGCGGGACGTGGAGATGGTCTATCATTACTTCCCGCGGCTCAAGGAGCGGCGCGACGCCCAGGCCGGCTACACCTCGGGCGGCGAGCAGCAGATGACGGCCCTTGGCCGCGCCCTCATGGCGAAACCGAAGATGATCCTGCTCGACGAGCCCTCCATGGGACTGGCGCCGCAACTGGTCGAGGAGATCTTCGACATCGTCAAGGACTTGAACGAGAAAGAGAAGGTGAGCTTTCTGCTCGCCGAGCAGAACACCAACATGGCGCTGCGCTACGCCAGGTACGGCTACGTGCTCGAGAACGGCCGCGTGGTGATGGATGGGGCCGCCGCCACCCTCCGCGAAAACGAGGACATCAAGGAGTTCTATCTGGGCCTGGATACGGGAGGCCGCAAGAGCTACCGCAACGTCAAGCACTACCGGCGCCGCAAGCGGTGGCTGGTGTAACGGTTCAAGGCGTGTGAGCACGCCAATGTGAACGGGTGTCCGACGGCCATGGCGCGAGACACCGACTACTACGACGAGCTGGAAACCCGCGATCCGGCGGAGCGCGAGGCGGCGCTGTTCGCGGCGCTCCCCGCCCAGATCGGGAACGCCAAGGCGCGGGCGCCCGGTTTCGCCAGGATTCTCGCCGATGTGTCCCCCGCCGACGTCACCAGCCCGGCGGCGCTGGCGCGGCTGCCCGTCACCCGCAAGTCGGAGCTCCCCGGCCTGCAGAAGAAGGAGCCGCCCTTTGGCGGGCTGGCGACGGTGGCGCCCGGCGCGCTGGGGCGCATCTTCTCTTCGCCGGGGCCGATCTATGATCCCGAGGGCAAAGGGCCCGACTACTGGCGCACGGCACGGGCGCTCTACGCGGCGGGGTTCCGCAAGGGCGATCTGGTCCACAACTGCTTCTCCTACCACCTGACCCCGGCCGGCTCGATGCTGGAGGCGGGGGCGCACGCCCTCGGCTGCGCCGTGATCCCCGGCGGCACCGGGCAGACCGAGCAGCAGGCGCGCACCATCGCCGATCTGCGCCCGCAGGCGTACACCGGGACGCCCTCGTTCCTCGGGATCATCCTGGAAAAGGCCCGCGAACTGGGCCTGGATTGTTCGAGCCTGACCAAGGCCCTGGTCAGCGGCGAGGCGTTGCCGCCGCACTTGCGCGCCGGGATCCAGGACTTCGGCGTCGGCGTCCAGCAGTGTTACGCCTCCGCCGACCTCGGCCTCATCGCGTATGAATCGGCGGCCAGGGACGGCATGATCGTGGACGAGGGGATCATCGTCGAGATCGTCCGCCCCGGCACCGGCGACCCGGTTTCCGAAGGCGAGGCGGGCGAAGTGGTGGTCACCACGTTTTGCCGGGAATACCCCCTGATCCGCTTCGCCACCGGGGATCTGTCGGCGGTGCTGGCCGGGTTCAGCCCCTGCGGGCGCACCAACGTGCGGCTCAAGGGCTGGATGGGCCGGGCCGACCAGGCGACCAAGGTGAAGGGCATGTTCGTCCACCCCTCGCAGGTGGCCGAGGTCCTGAAGCGCCACCCGGAGATCGGGAAAGGCCGCCTCGTCGTCGACCAGGAAGACGGCAGGGACGTCATGACCCTGCACTGCGAGGTCGACGGCGGCGACGATGCCCTTGCCGCCGCCATTGCCGCCACCGTGCAGGCGGTGTGCAAGCTGAAGGGCCGGGTGACGCTTGCCGCGCCGGGCTCCCTTGCCAACGACGGCAAGGTGATCGAGGACGCGCGCGGTCCCGCCTAGTGCACCGACTAAAACGGATGGTTCAGGCTGGAGCGAAGCGTCGCGCCGCTCTGCGGGACAGTTGGGTGAATAACCTGTCTGCATCTGTGCACGAGGACGGACGGTTCGCTTGCGAAAAATCGTGCCGGCAAGGGCATTGTCACGGCGTCTTCAGGTATCCGGGCGGGGCGTTCCAAGGTGTCGGGGTCGTCCCCGAGCCCCATGACCCTGGGGTCGGACTCGCGGCCACCCGCACGGAAGGCCCCTTGACGCCCGCCGGCCGGCGGCGGCAAGCCCCGCATGGCGCGGGGAGGGCCGTGACGCCGGGAGGGGGGGGAGGCGAAGACGGCCGGTTTGCGCGCGACGTGCAGGCGGTGGAGGCAGTCTGGTGCGAACCTGTCTCTGGTGGCTCAGAAGCGTTTTTTAGCGAATGCCCGGCCCGAACCAGATTTGAGATATCGCTCGAAACGAAGCGCTTTGGCGCGATCCGAAAATCCAAGGCAAACTGAGACGGTCCAAGGCTTATGTTTGTTCGTGTGAATGGATTTGCCGGAATTGTGTTCGTGCAGGCGCCGCTCTGGGTCAGTTGTGGCGCCAACATAGAAGCGATTCGGATCGACTTCGCTCTGAAGGACATAGACATAATGCACGTGAGGCCCGCCTTCGCTGAAGCTTCGGCGTGGCATTCGCTTTCGGATGAATTTTCATTCCGCCGAAGCTTCAGCGAAGGCGAATGGCGGGCCGAATGGGACAAACCCGGGCACTGGATCATCTGCGTAGCCATCCAGCGCGCGAAAGCCTGCTAATGTCTCACTTGGAAGCTTCATCTCCGCAATCAGCTTCCGATCGTTTCGCTGATATTCGCTCGGCGAGTGCGCGCACGTGCTCTGCGTTGCGATGCGCGCCACTCCCAAGGCTTTGCGAAGGTTCCCCTCCACATCCCGCGCTTGGCCGTTCGGGCCTCTTCCTCTGCCTGGACGTAATCCATCGAGTACTCTCGGTAGGCCAGGGCCCAACCTGACGACACCAATCTCCGGCTAACATCGATTCCGTTCGGGGAGAAACATTTGGCGACAAGGCGACCATACAAATCTCGCTCAACGGGCTCGCAACGAAGATTAACGCCGGCTGTAAGGGCTTCGAGGGCGGCTAAAGCCATCATGCCACACGCTATCTTCTTGCCACGCCACCAGAATGTTTGGTCCAATTCCGGTGCGTCGATGCCGTGCAGCCTCACGCGCTCCCCAGCGACGATAATCGTATCGCCGTCGATGACCGTTGCGGCACCGATAAGACAGTCGGCATGCCGGTTAAACGTTGAAATGCCAAAGAGATTGACTGCGAGATAGCGGAGCATTCGGCTACAGCTTTCAGGCGCACATTCTGCCTAAGAGCATATGTGGTCTGCGTTAC
>JADFHR010000003.1 GCA_022567015.1 Pseudomonadota bacterium | reverse complement strand
CCGGGGACAAGGCCCAGCTTGACCTCCGGCAGCCCGACCCTGGCGGACGGGGCGCCGATCCGGTAATCGCAGCCCAGCGCCAGTTCCAGCCCGCCGCCGAGCGCCGTCTCATGGATGGCGGCGATCACCGGCTTCGGACAATCCCGGACCTTTTCGATCACATCGCGCAACGCGGGAGGTTCCGGTTCCCCGCCGAACTCGCGGATGTCGGCGCCGGCGGAAAAGCAGCGCCCGGCGCCGATGAGCACCAGTGCCTTGACGTCCGCATCCCCCTCCGCCCGCTCAAGGCAGGCGAAGATGCCCTTGCGCACCGGAAAGCCGAGGGCGTTGACCGGCGGGTTGTCGATGGTGATGACGCCGGTCGCGCCGCGCCTTTCGAATCGGACCACGTCCGTCATCGAACGGCTCACGCGGACAAGGTCGCGGGGCGGGTCAAGGCCTGCGCTCCATGACCACGGCGCCCGATTCGATCAGGGCGTCCATCTCCTCATCGGTGTAGCCGGCCAACGCCAGAACCTCGCGCGCATCCGCGGCGAAGGCAGGCGGCTTCAGGCGCACCGAGGCCGGCGTGCGGCTGAACTTGATAGGCGGACCCACGCCCCGGTAGCCCTCTTTCTCGACAACCATCTGGCGGTGCGCGGTGTGGGGGTCGGTCAGCACCTCCGCCACGGTGTTGACGGGACCCGCGGCGACGCCCGCGGCGAGCAGGCGGTCGGTCAATTCCTCGCATTCCCACTCGGCAAGAAGCGGCGAGAGGATTTCCGTGAGCGCCTGCCGGTTCTCGCTTCTCAGCCCGTTGGTCTTGAACCTTGGGTCTTCGGCGAGCCCGGGGCGGCCAAAGATCTCGGCTGCCTTGCGGAACTGACGGTCATTGGCGACGCCAAGGAATATGGGCCGGGTCTTGGTCTGAAACTGGTCATACGGCGCCACATAGGGGTGCGCGTTGCCCGTAAGCCGGGGCAGCTTGCCGTTCATGAACCAACCGGCGGCGTGGGGGTGGAGAATGCTGATGCCCGAATCATAGAGCGTCAGGTCGATGAACTGCCCGCGCCCCGACCGGGCGCGTTCCACCAGGGCCATGGCGATCCCGATGGCGGCGTTGAGCCCGACGACCATGTCGACGATCGAGACGCCGATCCGCGTCGGCCCGGATTCGGGGGTGCCGGTGACGCTGTTGAGGCCCGTCATCGCCTGCGCCACGGCGTCATACCCGGGCTTGGCGCCGAGGGGACCATCGGCGCCGAAACCGGTTATCCGGCAATGGATGAGCCGCGGGAAACGGCGTTTCAGGACTTCGTCGTATCCCATGCCCCACCGTTCCAAGGTGCCGATCTTGAAATTCTCGACCAGCACGTCGGCCGTCTCGAGCAACCGGAATACGACCTCGCGCCCCGCCGTCGTGCTCAGATCCAGCGCGATGCCCAATTTGTTGCGGTTGATGCCTTCATAGTACGCACTGGTGACCGTGCGCCCGTCTGAGTCGGTCTTGAAGGGCGGGCCGAACTCCCGCGTCTCGTCGCCCGTCGGCGGCTCCACCTTGATCACGTCCGCCCCGTGGTCGCCCAGTATCTGGGTGCAGTACGGCCCCCCGAGCACGCGGCTCAGGTCGACGACACGGATGCCGGCCAGGGCGCCCGTGGATTGTCTCTCATCGCTCATCGTTGGCTCCGTCGACGGGTGCTCCCGTGATTACGTCCGCTGATCGAAACGGCGGCCGACCATGGCCGCGGCGATATTGACCTTCTGGATGTCGATGGTGCCGCCCGCGATGCCCCAGCCCCAGGCGTCGCGCATGCGCCGCTCCATGGGAAATTCCTTGGCGTAACCATAGCCGCCCATCAGTTGGACGGCCATTCCCGTCACCGCCCGCGCCATTTCATTGGCGAAGCACTTGGCGACGCTGGAATCGAAGACGCTCGGCAATCCGTCCTCGGCGTTGACCGCGGCCCGGTAGACCAGCAGGCGCGCCGCTTCGACCTGCATGGCCATCTCGGCAAGTTTGAGCTGCACGGCCTGAAACTCCACGATGGGCTTGCCGAACTGCCTGCGCTCCTGAACGTATTCGAGCACGTCCTCGAGGGCGCCCGAGGCCTGGCCAAGAGACATGGTCGCGTTGCCGCACCGTTCCAGGTCGAAGGCCGCCATCAGCCTGCCGAAACCCCCGGCCGGCAGGATGACGTTTGCGGACGGGACCTCCACGTTGTCGAAGAAGATGTCGGATGACGGGATGCCGCGAAAGCCCATGAGCCGTTCCCGCTCGCCGAAGGTGACGCCGGCGGTGTCCCGTTCCACGTAGACGGCGCCGATGCCCTTGGCGCCCGGGGCGTCGGACAGACGGCAGTACACCACGTACCCGTCCGCGTGGCCGCCGCCCGAGCACCAGCGCTTGGTGCCGTTGAGGACGACGGTGCCGTCCCGGACCTCGCCCCGGGTCTTGAGGTCGGTGAGGGCGGTGCCGGCCTCGGGTTCGGACATGGCCACCGCGACCGTGATCTCCCCCGCGCACACCCTGGGGATGACCCGCGCCTTCAGGTCCTCGCCCGCCAAGTGCTCGATGGCGCGGACCGGACCGACACAGGATTCGAATATGGGAAAGGCGACGGCGGACGAGACCTTGGCGAATTCCTCGATCACCAGCAGGGCGTCCAGGTTTCCGAGGCCAAGCCCGCCGTAGGTCGCGGACACGTTGATGCCGAGAAAGCCCATCTCCGCGTACCGTCCGAGCCAGTCCCGGGACAGGGGTTCGTCCTCGGCCTCGATCCTTTTCGCGACGGCCGCCATTTCCTGGCGGGCGAACCGGCGCGCCGTTTCCTTGAGGTCGCGCTGTTCGTCGCTGATCGTGAAGTCCATGGCCTGCTGTCCCCCTTTCCATTGTGACCGGCCGTCCCCTCCGCGCCCCGCGGATTTGCCCAAGACCGGCCACATCCCGGAAAGTCCCGCGTCAGGGAATCAGCGCCATGCCCCCGGTGGTGTTGCGGCTCTCCAGGTCGTGGTGGGCCTGGGCGGCGGCGTGGAGGGGGTAGGTGCGGCTGGCCTCCACCTTCACCGTGCCGTCCCGGACCACGGCGAAGACCTCGGCGCACGCCGCGTCCAGGTCGCCGCGCTCGGCGATCCAGGTGGCGAGCGTCGGTCGGGTGACGACCAGGGAATTGTGGTGCAGGCGCTGCAGGGGGAAGGGCTCCACCTGGCCCGAGGCGGTGCCGAAATTGACCGCCATCCCCATGGGACGCAGGCAGTCGAGCGAACCCATGAAGGTGTCGCGGCCGACCGAATCGTACACCACCGGCACGCCCTGGCCGTCGGTGATCTCTTTCACCCGGGCGACGAAATCCTCGCGCGTATAAACGATGACGTGATCGCAGCCGTGGGCGCGGGCGATGTCCGCCTTGGCGTCGCTGCCGACGGTGCCGATGACGGTGGCGCCAAGCGCCTTCGCCCATTGGCACGCGATGAGGCCGACGCCGCCGGCGGCGGCATGAAACAAGATGGTGTCGCCGGGCCGCACGCGATACAGCCGGCGCAACAGGTACTCCGCGGTCAGGCCGCGCAGGAGCAGGACCGCCGCGTCGACGTCCGAAAGGTCGTCGGGCAGGGTCACCATCCGGTCCGCCGGCACCAGCCGGCGTTCGCAATAGGCGCCCCGCACTCCCACGTAGGCGACCCGGTCGCCGGTCCTGATTTCACCGACGCCGGCACCGGTGGCCTCGACGACGCCCACGCCCTGAACGCCGAGCACCAGCGGCAGCGCATCGGCCCCGAACTGGCCGGTCCGGTGGTAAATATCGACGAAATTGAGGCCGACGGCGGTGTGGCGTATGCGCGCCTCGCCGGGTCCGGGATCGCCGACCTCGGCGTCTTCCCATTGCATGACTTCCGGCCCGCCGTACCGGTGAATGCGGATGACTTTGTTCACGGGTTTCTCCAACGTGCCGAGTGGGCGTCAGTCATGGGCCGGAAGGGGCCGCCGCGGCGGGCATGCTCGGTGGCAAAGGGGTGGAGAAGGGGCCGGCTTTCGGCGAGCGTTGTTCGGGGCCGATCCGACATCGCCGCGGCTCGCCGGCGAAGGCCGAACGCCCGTCGAGGGTATTCGCTCAGCAACGACGCTTCGGCCCGCCAATCACACCCCGGGCGCCGGGGACGGATCGGGCGCCGGCGTGCCCTCGTCGACCACGGTTTGCTCCAGGCTGTCCTCGCCATCGTCACAGGTGGCGCCGCTCTCCAGCCCGTTGGCGGACATCGGCAGGGCGAGCACGAATAGCGCCGCAACCACCGCCAGGATGGGTTTGCCCATTAGCCTTTACCCTGTTTCGTTTCGACCGCACACAGGATACACCGCGCCACCGCCCGCCGCAAAGGCGGAAAGCGGGTTCCCTCACCAGGGTGGCCCGGCCCAGGTCGCGTCCTCGTCCAGGGGAAAGACCGGGCGCGGCAGGTCCTTGAACGCAAACCGGGACAGCACCGGCGACGTCAGCCCGGGCGCGTCCACCTCGTACACCTGCTCGGGGGCGAAATACTCATCGAAACCGGCACGGAAATGGCCCCGGGACTTGACAACCACCGTGCGCGCCGCGGCGATATCCAGGCCGAACATCTCGAAAAACACCGGGTCGGCGCATTGTTTGCGCAGGCTGGCCACGACCACCTTGATCCCCCCGATGTCAAGCAAGGCCGAGGGGCCCAGACTGATGCTGCGTCCGGCCCAGATGCCGCGCCGCCCGACGCAGGCGCCTGCCGAGAGCTTTTCGACGGCGGCCGGCGCGGCGAAGCGCCTGGCGAATTCGGTCTCGCCGGTGCTGTTGAACACCGCCTCGAAGGTTGCTCCTTCACCGTGGGAGTGTGCGGCTTCGGCCACCGCCGGATCGACAAGATTGCCCAGGAATACGCCCGCGGCGCCGGCCTCGTAAAGGGCCGACAACAGCCAGGTGGTGTTGCCGCCCCCGCCGCCGCCGGGATTGTCGGCCACGTCGCCAAGAATCACCGCCGGGCGGGTTTCGTCCTTGCCGTTGGCCACGGCAATCGCCACGGCCTCGTCGATGGACGTCAGTGTGCGCGTGAAGCGATGGCGCATGTCCCAGGCCTTGGTCGCGATGTCTGCCGCCAGCCGGCGCGCCGCCTCCAAATCCGCGCGGGCGGTGACGATCACCGCCAATCCATTCTTCGGCGAATCGCCGAACACGAACCCGCCGACCACCGAGACGTTCACAATGTCCGGGGTCTTGGCCCGCTGGCCATAGGCGATCAGGTCGGCATAAGGCCCCTCGGCGGTCAGCAGGGTCACGGTCGCCGGGGTCAAGGGCAGGCGAAGGAACGCGGATTCCGGCCTGAGACCGCGGAACATCTCGACCATCAGGTCGGCCGCCTCGGTGGCCCGCTGCTCCTGGTCCACGTGGGGATTGGTGCGGTACGAGATCAGCACGTCCACGCTCACCACCATCAGTTGAGAGATGTTGGCGTGTAAATCGATCGTCGCGATGACCGGCACCCCGGGCCCCACCACGTCGCGCACCATGCGATACAAAAGCCCGTCCGGATCGTGGCTCATGGTCGAGACCATGGCGCCGTGATTGCTGATGTACACCCCGTCCACGGGCAAGCCGTCGGTCAGGCGGACGCGCATGTCGTGCAGGGTTTCGCCGAAGAAGGCATGATCGCATGGACCGCCCGGCTCGGCTCCCGTGACCACGATGGGCACCGGCCGCCAGTCCACGCCGGAACGGTCCATCGCGGCGCAAAACGCCGGGATCTCGGCCGGCAGGCTGGGATTAGCGCGCCCCACGTCAGCAAGAATTTCATCCCCGCTCATGTAACACAAGGAGTGAAAGGCGGCCGCGTCGGAGACCGGGGCAAACGCATTGCTTTCCAGGTGAAACCCGAGCAGGGCGATACGTTTGGGTAAGCGAACGACGGGGCGCCCCCGTGTGGCGGGATCATCGGGCGTCGGGGCCGGTGAGCGGCTAAACGCGGGACTGGGCGTCTTCATGGTTTGCCTTTGATCGACGGACGATGGACCGCGAGGGGAGAGAATATCATCCGCACGGTACGATCGCCGGTGAATTTTCCACCCCGGGGTAGCGTGGTAACGGGGCCGACAGCGGCGGATCCGAAGCCGCGCACGGGCTTTCGCGACGCCGTCGAAAGGAACGGGGCGGCGGGCTGGGTTTTAGCCCGAAAACCAAACGATCGTATAGGCCAGTTGTACGGGAGAATAATTGCCGAGGAGGCGAAAAACAAAGACATTGATCAATGCCGAGGATTTGCCGCTTGATCCATATTTTCAGGAACTGTCGTTGCGACGATTAGGCGCAAACCGGTGCGCCTACCCGGGAAATGTCGGTTTCAACACGGCGACCGGCACCATGAAACGCTCACCACGTTTCCTTCGTGCAGGGTTCCTGCCGGCCGGGCGTTCTGACGCACCGTACGCGGTCGATTCCGTTTCCTGCGTCGTCATTTTTGAAAGCTAAGGGATATGCGTGATTCCAGTTTATTCGGTTTTCCATTGATCCTCGCCCTTCTCGGCGCGACGCTGGCGGGCTGTGCGGAAATGGGAAATGGCCGGGAAATGGCCATGGGGCCGGCACCAACCGTGCCCGGCGAAGTCGGTGTCCTGGATACAGGAAACACCGGCGGCCAGGAACTTCCCGGCCTGGCGCCGGCGGGGGAGACGCCGCCGGTCAGACATCCGGCCGCCCAGGCCATTCTGAGGATGGTCCAGGAGGCCATGGCGGTGCTCTCGGACACCTCCCTCTCGGAGGATCAGCGGGCGGAAAAGCTCCGGCACCTGATGGCCCAGGACATCGACATCCCGCCCATTGCCCGGTTCGTGCTGGGGCGCTACTGGCGCGCCGCCACCGAACGGCAGCGTGAGACGTATGTGGCGGCCTATTCGGACTACATCCTCAGGACCTATGCGGCCAAGATCGGCGGGGGCGGGGCGGCGGTCGGCCGCTTCGAGGTGATAAAGACCCAGGTCCACGGGACCAAGGACTTTCTGGTCCATTGCGTGGTTGCCCGGGCCGGGGGCAAGCCCCTCCGCTTGGTCTGGCGGCTACGCCAGCGGGACGGCCGCTATCGCATCATCGACATGATGGTGGAGGGAGTAAGCCTGGTGCAGACCCAGCGCCAGGAATTCGTATCCTTCATCCGCGCAAACGGGGGCAGTGTGGATAAGCTGATCGCGGAGCTCAGGCAAAGAACGATCTGAGCCAACCCCGTGGGTGCCCCGACCGCTGCGTTCACGGATGTCTTAGCGATTCGGTAGACCGGAAACGCGCGGGCCATTATATGAACAGGGAAAATCACGGTGATCACACCGAAAGGCTCGGTTCCGGGCCGCGCTGTGTCCGCCGGCGGCGCCTTGGGGAGGGGGTATCATGTTCCGTGGCAAAGTGGTGGCGGTCCTCGCGATTCTGGTTGCGGCCTGTTCCGCGTTTGGGACCGAAGAAGGGGAAGTCATCGAAAAATATGCCGACGGGATCAAAATCAAAATTGGTTACGACGCCGTTGGCGCGGACACGTAATCGATGGCCGCCGAGCATTGCGAAAAATTTGGAAAAAAGGCCGTCTGGTACGGCCATGATCGAAACGACTCCATGCGTTACAAATGCCAGTGAAGCCGGAACGAACCACCCGACTCCCTTCGTCGGACACCAGGTACCATAACCGTCGCCAACCGGCCACGGCCGCATGGCGCGGCCCGTGAACTGAAATCCGAGCCGCCACGCTGCGTTGATTCAAATGTTCGCCGAAAAGGGAAAACGGGGCCTGAAAAGTTACAACCTGCAAAAACTGAACGTTCTCCTGATCGAGAAGAACGATTTCATGCGCGGTATCATGAGAGAAATTCTTCGCGAGTTCTACATCAGGAACGTCCAGGACGCAGAAACCCCCGATGCCGGCTACGCGATATTCCGGGAATTTCCCGCCGATTTGATTTTGGCCGACTGGGTGCCGGGTCTCGATGGGTTGAAGTTCCTCAAAAAAGCGCGAAACGTGAAGGACAGTCCCAACCCGTTTGTTCCCGTCATTGTGGTGACGGCCAACACCGAGGTGCACCATGTGTATGCCGCGTTGGACGCCGGCATGCACGATTTCCTCGCCAAACCGATTTCGGCGACTCTGATCTATTCGCGGATTTGCAGGGTGATTGAAAGGGAACGCGACTTCATCCGCACCCGGAGTTTCTTCGGCCCCGACCGCCGCCGTAGCCAGAACGCACCCCTGGGACCGAAAAGCCGCATGGGCCCAAACAAAGGCGATGGTGCACGGCGCAGGACCGACCCCGTGGCGGGCCAGTATTGGACCGACCCCTCCTTGACCGAGGAGGACGTGCAGAGGCTTCTCATCGATTGACGCCCCCCCGTTTGGGGACAATCCCTTCCGATTCGAACATCCGCCGCACGCCCCCACTCCGCTGTGAAACGGGGGTGGCGAAAGCGCCGTTTGCCCGGCGCGGCGGGAGCGCGGCGGGAGCAAGGTGTGAGCTTTCAATCCTATAGTTGTAACGTGAATCAGGAAACCTTCATTACGGGAAGGTTCTTGGATACATGTTTAGGAATGTTGTCTCTCCTCGGGATTGTATCCCTGGATGAAAGGAAATCTTTACCATTTCGCGGTATTCGGCGGCATATGGGAAGCGGACCGGGTGACGACGGGACCGTGATCGGCCCCCATGGAGCCAGGGAACACCGGCGCCTATCGCCAAGGACAAATGATGTCCTCGATGATCCCGCACCGTGGATGCGCGGGCGCAACCCGCCAAAGCGTAAAGGTATCCGCGAAACGGAGTTTCAAGTTTCGCCACGAGCGGTACATTGATGTTCCAGGTTTTTCGACATTTTTCCTTCGCCAGTGCACTTGCCACCGCCCCGGTTACCGTCGTCTCGGCAGTTGTTTACCCTAACAACACGGTGAACGAGTTCGTCGATCTGGTGGAAAACCAGAACGCGGCGCCGGCGCAGTCGCCGCGCCCATAACCGCAAAAGAATTCCAAAAAAGAATGCGCACCGACCAGTGGTCCCAACCGGCCAAGAAAAAAGCGTCGTCCGTGCGCCCGGCTAAGCGACGGAAACCGGCAACCGGGGAGCGCACGCCGCGCCGTGCACGGCGCGGGAATCAGGTGACGTCCACGCCAGCCTCGCCGTCGGCGCTCAAGGTTGAAAAGCAAAGCTAACGACGCCTCCGTCCACGCTCCCAAGGGGGCTGGCGGTGCGAAGGCGAACCAAGCACCGGCACATTCCGGATACCCTGACCTTCCCGTGACTTTGGGCCCTGCCTGTTTCGACCCCGGTTGTTCAACATGGGTACGGAAGCGACGCCATGGGGTATCACCCTTAGGGGTTCGGCCATGAGGGCCGGACTGCCTTTTCCGTCGATACCTTGGTCATGACGTTTGGCTCCGCAAATTCTCATCGCGGTGCGCGATCAAGCGCGCCCCCTGGGCCAATAGCCGGTGGACCTGTTCACGGACAAGGTCCTGGCAAGCCCCGGACACGTGGCGAGTCACCGGCCAAGCAATTCCTCCGCCTGACGAAGGCCACCCGTGTCTCCAACGGGATCAGCGGCCGGCCGGTTTCCTTCGGCAATGACCGGTGCACATGGAATGTGACCCTGATGAAGCGATCACAACGATTGCTCCTGCGCCCGTTGCCGTCCCAACGGGCGAAAATGTGTTTGCCGCAGATTCCTCGTCGCACGGCCCGAAACGTGGAAAAAATAGTGATATTAATCAGGTATTAACAGAACCTGTCGTGAAGTAGGGCAGGATTTCGGCTGTTTTCGCGCGCCAGCGTCGCCTCACCAACCGGACCACGAGGTAGGCGTCGGACAGAACTTCCGGACAGCCGGGCATGGGGGTATTGGCGGGGCGTGATGTCTACCGTGGACAGGTTCGACGGCGACTATCTGTACGGGCTCGCCCGGGACAATTCGGTAGCGGGGCGCATGGCCCTGGCCGAAACCATATCCGACCTGTTCCTTCAAAGGGGCTGTACGCTGACGGAGCGGGAGCGAACCCTGATGTTCAGCATCCTGCACCAGATGATCCACGACGCCGAGATGTCTGTGCGCCGGGTCGTCAGCGCCCAACTGGCGGAACGGGACGACGCGCCACGCGATCTGGTGCAGCGGCTTGCAAATGACGAAATCGAAGTCGCCTACCCCATTCTCACCAATAGCACGGTTCTGCACGACACCGACTTGATCGAGGTGATCCAGCAGCGCACCCTGGAGCATCAGATGGCCATCGCCATCCGGCAGTCCGTCAGCAAAGCGGTCTCCGGCGCGCTGGTGCAGACAGGCCACAAGGACGTCATCACCACCCTGCTGGAGAACTCCAACGCCAAGATTTCCGGCGCGACCATGGAATATCTCGTCGACGAAGCGAAACGCGTTGACACATTTCAGGAGCCGATTCTGCGTCGCCATGACCTGGATCCCAGGCTGGCCAAGCGCATGTTCATGTGGGTGTCGGCGGCGCTGCGGCAGTACATCCTGGAAAACAGCGGCCTGAGTCAGACCGATATCGACGATCTTTTGGAAAAGGTGGCCCTGGAAGAGGTAGCGGCGGTGACCTCTCCGGATAGGCCGAAACGCAAGTCAGAGACCTTGGCGGCAGAACTCGACACGAGTGGAAAGGTTACGCCGGAACTGCTGGTCCAATCCCTCAGCGAAGGTGAAGTCGGCCTGTTCATGGCCATGTTCCGGAGATTCACCGGCCTGCGCGAGATCCTCGTTATGCGTCTCGTATTCGAGGCGGGTGGTGAAGGTTTGGCCATCGCGTGTAAGGCGGTGGGCATAGGCAAAGAGAATTTCTCCTCCATCTTTGCCCTCAGCCGCAAGGCAAGACCCGGCAGCGACACCACCCTCAAAAGGGATTCCCGCAAGGTCCTGGAATTTTACGATCGCATATCGGAAGACGCCGCCAACCAAGTGGTGCGGCGTTGGCAGCGCGATGTGGATTACCTTGCCGCCATTCGCGAACTGGAAGTCGGGTAAATATTCCGCCGGGTGCTGACGGAAGATGGCCGGGGGAACCCGCGGCTTTGCCGCTCCACCGTCGGGAGTGCGCGATTAAAGAGTGACGCCTCGGAGGGCGTGGCCGGGTCACCAGGAAAGCCCGCGTCAGGCGCAAGGCCCCTGCCGATGACGGCCTCGACCGCCCCCCGTCATCCAGTCCATTGACAAACGTGTTGAAATGGTGCCCAGGGGCGGAATCGAACCACCGACACGCGGATTTTCAGTCCGCTGCTCTACCAACTGAGCTACCTGGGCATCCCCGGGGGCCGAGGGGGCGTCCCCCGCATAACGTAACCGGGGGGACACCCCCCGTGTCCCCCCGGGCGGGAGAAACGCGGGGGGGGCCGAAAGACGCCCCGCCCGTTCGTGAGACGGCGCTTATAAAAGAAATCACCGGCACTGTCCATCATCCCCCGGGGGCCGCGGGGGCGTCCCCCGCATAACGTAACCGGGGGACACCCCCCGTGTCCCCCCGGGGGGGCGGAATCACGCTTCCTCCCCGCCCTCGGGCGGCTCCTCTTCAGGATCGAATTCTTCGTCCGACGGGACGCGGTAGTCTTCCTTGAGCCAGTGGCCGAGGTCCAAATCGGCGCACCGGCGCGAGCAAAAGGGGCGGTATCGCGCCACCGCCGACCGGCCGCACATGGGGCATGAGCGCCTTTTCAGGGGAACCACCGTGGGGTCCTTAGGGCCGGATTCAGCCATCTCCGTCCCGCCCTCCGCCTTGCGTGCACGCCACCTCGAATCGGCCGGGGGGAAAAGCCCCGTCACGGTTCAGCACAAGTGGCCGGCCAAGGCGTACCTCGGTGTCCGCCAGGGCGGACGCGGCGGGACCATCCAAGGCCCCAATCACGTTCGGATGCGCCGTCAACTGGAGCACGGCGCCGGGGTTGGCGTCGGCCTCGCGCAGGGCCGCACGCAGGGCTTCCAAGGCAACGGTGAGGGGCGAATTGACCCGGCCGGTTCCGGCGCAGGGCGGACAGGACTTTGTCAAGGTCCGCGATAGTGAGCCCCGCCGCCGCCGGCGTGTCATTTCCACCAGCCCGAGCCGGGTGAAGCCGAACACGTGGGTGGAGCAGGGATCTTCGGCCACCGCGGCGCGCAAGGCCGCCAGCACTTCGGCCCCGTGTTGGTGGCGCCGCATGGGAACGAAGTCCACCACCAGAAGCCCGCTCAGGTTGCGCAGGCGGATGTGGTGGCCGATCTCGGCCACGGCTTCCAGGTTGGTGCGCAACGCCGTCGCCTGCTGGCCTCCCATTTGCGCGCCGCCGCCGGTGTTGACGTCGATGGCGGTGAGCGCCGCGGTCTCGTCGATGAAGATTCTGCCGCCGGACGGGAGTTCCACCAACGGCGAAAGGGCGCCCTCGATCTGCTCCTCGATCCCGTGCACCTCGAACAGGGGTTGAGACGCATCGTGGAGAACCAGCCGGTCACCAAGGGCGGGCACAAACCGTTGGCAAATTTTCCGGACCCGGGCCAGGGTTTTCGAATCATCGACGACGATGCGCGTAAGCTCCCCTCCGCTCTCGTCGCGCAGGACCCGGCACACCGGGTCCAGCTCACCATGGAGAAGGGTGGGCGGCTTCGCCGTTGACCGATTGTCGGCGATTGCCAACCAGGCGGCCCGCAAGTTCGCAACGTCTCGGGCCAACTCCTCGTGGCCGGCCCCCGAGGCCGCCGTGCGCACGATGAATCCTTCGCCGTCCTCGGCCAACTCGTCGAGCAGGGTGGCGAGCCGGGTCCGCTCGTTGTCTCCGGTGATGCGCCGGGACACTTTTACCTCTGCGCCATCGGCAGCGTAGACAAGGTAACGGCCGGCGAGCGTGACGCGAGTGGTCAGCTTGGCTCCCTTGTCGTCAAAAGCGTCGCTCAGCACCTGGACGAGGACCGCGTCGCCTTCGCCCACATAATCGGCGATACGGGCGTCGGTGCCCCCTGTCCCCGCGCCGGCAGGGCGCGCGTCGGCAAGTGCGAGGAACCCCGCACGGGTGAGTCCGATATCGACAAAGGCAGCCTCGATGCCGGGCAGCACGCGTTCGACGCGCCCTAGATACACATTGCCAACCACGCTTTCCTGGTCCGGGCGCTCAACCAGCAACTCGCGCAAACACCCGGACTCGACCAGCGCGATCCGGGTTTCCCCCAAGGCAACGTTGATCAGTACTTCGTCGATAGCCACGACCGATTATGTGTCCAAACGGGTGTCGTAGCCCAGCCCTTTGAGCAGGCATGCCGTCTCGAACAAGGGCAAGCCGACCACGTTGGAATAGGAGCCGCTGATTTGGCGCACGAACGCCGCAGCGTGGCCCTGGATAGCGTAGGCCCCGGCCTTGCCGCGCCACTCGCCCGTGGAGATGTAGTCGCTGATGTCCTCCCGACTCAAGCGCTTGAACGCGACCACCGTGACCACCCGCCGGGCGTGTGCCCGCCCCTGCCCGTCGATCACCGAGACACCGCCGTGGACGCGGTGGCGGCGCCCGGAAAGGAATTCCAGGCAGCGCCGGGCCTCGCCTTCGTCGTCGGCCTTGGGCAGCACCCGCCGCCCACAAGCAACGACCGTGTCGGCACCCAGAACCAGGGCGCCAGGAAAGCGTGCGGCGATCTGGCGGGCCTTGGCCTCGGCCAAACGCGCGGCCAGCTCACCCGGCCGCTCGCGCCGGCAGGCGGCCTCGTCCACCTCGGCGGCGACCGTCTCATCGGGGATAATTCCGATCTGTTCCAGAAGAACCAGGCGCCGCGGTGACGCCGAGGCGAGAATCAGGCGGGGCCTTTCCCTGTCGATGCCGGAAATAGACATCCCGGTATCCCCATGGTCAGCAGCGTAGCTTGGCGTGGTTACTTGAAACGGAAAGTAATGCGACCCTTTGTCAGGTCGTAAGGCGTCATTTCCACGTTGACCCGGTCACCGGCCAGGACCCGGATACGATGCTTGCGCATCTTCCCCGCGGTATGGGCGAGGATTTCGTGGTCGTTGTCCAGCTTCACCCGGAACATGGCATTGGGCAGAAGCTCGGTCACGGTGCCGGTAAACTCGAGGACCTCTTCCTTCACCATTACTCTCTCGATTGCGGTTGCGATGGCGGCCCCATAAGTGGCTTCCAAATACCGTCCGGTCAAGTGTTTTCCATCCCTTGGACGTTATCATTCCAGGGGTTGAACGTTTTCTGCCGGGGTGGGGAAGGGGTGTGTCTGAGGATCGGTTTCTGTCTCACACGTCTGCCACGGGCCGCACCGGAAAGCGTTTCTTGATGTTGCGCATGAGTTCGTCGCGCACTTGGCGGTAGGCCTCCAGCCGCACCTCGCGGCTACCTTCGATGACCGAGGGATCGAAGGTATTCCAGAACTCCACATCGCAGGCCACGACACGGGTCATCTCCACCGCCTTGTGCTGGGCCTCGGGCGACAGCGAGGTCACCAGGTCGAACGACGTATCTTCCAATTCCTCGAAGGTTTTGGGATGATGGTGGCTGATGTCGATTCCGATTTCGTCCATCACGGCGACGGCGAAACCGTCGAGCTCGCCCTTGCGCACGCCAACCGAATCCACATAGATGTGGCGACCGTGCAGGTATTTGAGAATCGCCTCGGCCATGGGCGAGCGCACAGTGTTCTCGGTGCAGGCGAAGAGCACGGCGGAGGGGAGGTCGCCCATGGCTAGGCCCGGATGTGCAGCACGCAGATCAGTGTGAACAGGCGCCGCGCGGTTTCCATGTTGATGTCGGCTTTTCCGGCCAACCGCTCACGCAGGATGGTCGAGCCATCGTTGTGGAGGGCGCGGCGCCCCATGTCGATGGTTTCGATCCGTGACGGAGGGGCGGTCTTGATGGCCTCGAAGTAGCTTTCACAGACCATGAAGTAGTGCTTGATGATGGAACGGAAGGGGCTGACGGGCAGGGTGAACTTGGTTAGCGGCCCGTCGGTCGGGGTACGCACGTCGAATACCAAGCGGTTCTCTTCGATGCTGAGGTGCAGGTTATACGGGCCCTCGAAATCGCCGACGGGGGCGAAGTGGTTCTCCTCCAACAGGTCGTAGATCGCCACCCGGCGTTCGTGCTCGACCTGCGGGCTGCGCCTGAGTACGGTGCGCTCGTCAAGAAAAATGTCGACGATTCGTTGGTTTCCGGACACCGCGCCTCAGCGCCTTACGTGTCCTGAGGCCGGTTCAACCGTATGGCCAGGGAAAGCGCATGGGCGTCCAGCCCCTCGGCCTTGGCCAGGGCCACGGCGGCGGGTGCGACGGCGGCAAGACTTTCCCTGTTGCAACCGATAAGGGAAGTGCGTTTCAGAAAGTCGAGCACGCCCAAGCCCGAGGAGAACCGGGCGCTGCCTGCCGTCGGCAGAACGTGGTTGGGCCCGGCCACGTAGTCGCCGATGGCCTCCGGCGCGAACCGGCCGAGGAATATGGCGCCGGCATTGCATACGGTGGCGGCCAGGGTTTCCGGCTCTTCCACCGCAAGCTCCAGGTGTTCGGGCGCGATGCGATCGATCAGTGGACCCGCATCGGCCAGGGATTCCATGAGGATGACGGCACCGAAGGTTTCCCAGCTTTGTGCCGCGATCCCGGCCCTGGGCAGGGTGCTCAGGTGGGTCTGGATCGCTTCCGTCACGGCTTCGGCGAAGTCCTTATCATCGGCCACCAGGATCGCCTGCGCGGCTATGTCATGTTCGGCCTGTGCCAGCAGGTCGGCGGCAATCCAGGCGGGGTCGTTAAAGCGGTCAGCAACGACCAGTATCTCCGACGGACCGGCGATCATGTCGATGCCGACGATTCCGAATACTTGCCGCTTGGCCGCTGCGACGTAGACATTCCCGGGACCGACGATCTTGTCCACCCGGGCAATGGTCGGGGTGCCAAAGGCCAGCGCACCCACGGCCTGGGCGCCGCCGATCCGGTAGATTTCGTCCACGCCGGCAATGTCTGCCGCCGCCAGCACCAGCGGATTGATTTGGCCGCCCGGCGCCGCCACCACCATGACCACCCGTTGCACTCCCGCTATCTTGGCCGGCACGGCATTCATCAGCACCGTCGAGGGATAGGCCGCCGTGCCGCCGGGAACGTACAGGCCTACCGCGGCAAGCGGCTTCCAGCGGAGGCCGAGCCTAAACCCGGCCCCGTCGGTGTAATCCAGGTCCTCGGGTATCTGCCGGCGGTGAAAGTCGGTGATCCGGTCCCTTGCCAGCTCCAGCGCCTCAACGGTCTCAGGTAGACATGCACCCGCCGCCCGTTTTACCACATCCGTCGGCACGCGCATGGTCGCCGGCGTAACGTCGAACCCGTCCAGGCGTTTGGTGTGGGCAATAACCGCCACATCGCCGTTCGCCTTGACGTCGGCCAGGATGGCGGCAACGGTGTCGTCCACGCCGTCCGCCGTCTCGCACCTGGCCGCGAGCAGGGCGGCGAAGGCCGCCTCGAAGCCGGTATCCCGGATATCAAGCCACGCCGGCATCGACAGCCTCCCGAAAGCGCTGGATCCAGAAGCCGATCACGGCGGGGTTGGTTTTCCACGCCGCGCGATTGACCGCCAAGCGCGACGTGACATCGGCGATCAACTCCACCTCCACCAGCCCATTGGCCTTCAGGGTCTCGCCCGTAGACACCAAATCCACGATGCGCCGGCACAGGCCGAGCTTAGGCGCCAGTTCCAACGCGCCATTGAGCGTGATGCATTCCGCCTGCACCCCGCGGGCGGCGAAGTGGCGGCGGGTGATATTCGGGTATTTGGTAGCCACCCGCACATGGCTCCATGTGGAGGGATCGTCCGTTCCCACCATGTCTGCCGGCTCGGCCACGGCCACGCGGCAACGGCCCACGCCCAAGTCCAACGGCGCGTAAATCTCAGCGTAGTCGAACTCCATCAGCACGTCTGCCCCGACAATGCCCAGTTGGGCCGCACCGAAGGCCACGAAGGTGGCCACATCGAAGCTGCGCACGCGGATGATGTCGACCTCCGGGCGGTTGGTGGCGAAGCGCAGCTGCCGGGCCCCGGTATCCTCGAAGTCGGCCTCCGGCTCGATCCCGGCGCGGCGCACGACCGGCATCACCTCGGCAAGGATACGTCCCTTGGGCAGAGCCAGCACGAGCTTATCTTTCGTACCCAAAGCCTTATCCTCATTCGGGGGCGGCGGCATTAATAAAGGGTTTTGGCCCATTTCACCAGCGGGTGTTTGGTCGACGTCCGGCGGTCCCGTGGGGCCAAGCGGCAGGCAGGGAACCAAGGAACCATCGGTGCTCGACACCAATCGTCGCCAATCAATCGCAAAAAAATCTAGGGAGTTTGCATCCAAGTCCCGGCGGTGGCGCGTATTCCCTGTTGTAACGCGGCTTCATGCGGAGGCCGGGAGTTGTATGAACACGCCAATTGAACACAGCCGGTTGCCGCGCCGATAGCCACGGTGCGCGTTTCCCGTCTACGCCGTGTTCCGTTATCTCGTCAAGCACCGGGCCTTTCGTGATTTGAATTCCCGCGATTCCATGGTATTGACGCCGCTAGGGCGACCCCACTTTGAGAGAAGACGTTATGACTGTCGGCACCGTTAAATGGTTCAATCCCGCCAAGGGTTACGGCTTTATCGAGCCCGAAGACGGCTCTAAGGACGCTTTTGTCCATATATCTGCAGTCCAACGCGCAGGCCTGACGACCCTGCGCGAGGGCCAGAAGATCGAGTACGACCTTGTCGACCAGGAAGGAGGCAGGAGTTCGGCGGAGAATTTGGTTGTCCTTGATTGACAACCGGTAATACCACCGCTTGGTAGGCAACGGGCGGCGGGCCATCAACGCGACTGCCTCCCCGTAACGCCGTCGGCGACCGGTGGTGGCGTTACACTCCTCTGAGCGCCACCCTCTCCCGCCGCCGGGCGTGCAGGTAAAGAAGCGGCTGGCCCGGGATTCGCCCCTTATACCAAGGGACGCTGATCATGACCCGACGAGCCGCCTACGCGATCTCTATGAGTCATGATCAGCGCCCCTTGGTATTACTAGGCTTTTTTTCTCACCCCTCCCGGGTTTTTTCTCCCGCCGGGCGCATACTCCCCACGCGGCGGCGGGAAGCATCGTGATATTTCAATAAATTGGCTCCTTGCCGGGGGTGGCATCCTTCTTGCGTGTCCCGGGGTCGCAATCCAATCGCGAAGGAGGATGGGCCCGTGCCCCCCCCTTAGGTCTGCAGGCGAATTCACCGCCCTCACGCTGCTGTTCGCGGCCGGGTATATCTCGCTTCTGGCGTTTTGAGCCCGAGCGGGAACGGCGCTACACCGGGCCGGTGACATTCACTATGCGCCGGGTCGCTGCGAATACGCCCCGGTGGCCCTCGATGCCGCTGATCCTCCATGTCCCCTATCCCTTGATTCGTTCCACATCGGCGCCGCAGGCGGACAGCTTCTCTTCCAGCCGTTCGTAGCCACGATCCAGGTGATAGACGCGGGTGATCTCGGTCTCGCCCTCAGCCGCCAGGCCCGCCAGCACCAGGGAAACCGAAGCCCTGAGGTCGGTGGCCATCACCGGGGCGCCCGACAGGCCCGGCACACCCCGCACGATGGCCGAGGCTCCGCGAACGGTGATGTCGGCCCCCATGCGGCAGAGTTCCGGCACATGGGTGAAGCGGTTCTCAAAAATGGTCTCGGTGATCTTGGAGGCTCCCTCGGCAACCGCCATCAGGGCCATGAATTGGGCCTGCATGTCGGTCGGGAATCCGGGAAAGGGCGCGGTCGTCACGTCGACCCCCTTCAACGGCACGCCGGTGCGCGCCACGCGCAGGCCCCCGGGGGTTTCACACACCTCGGCACCGGCTTTGGTGAGCGTGTCCACCACCGCCCCGATCAACTCCAGCGGCGCACCCACCAGCTCCACGTCGCCGCCGGTGATAGCCGCGGCGACGGCATAGGTGCCGGTTTCGATACGGTCGGGCACGACCGTGTATTTGGCGCCGCTGAGGTGCTCCACCCCGCGAATGCGAAGGGTATCGGTGCCGATGCCTTCGATCTCGGCTCCCATGGCGACGAGGCAGCGGGCCAAGTCCGCCACCTCGGGCTCACGAGCCGCGTTGGCAAGCACGGTCTCCCCCTCGGCTAGGACCGCGGCCATAAGCGCATTCTCGGTCCCGCCAACCGTGACCATGGGAAAGAGGATGTGCGCGCCCTTCAGACCCTTGGACGCCGTCGCCTCTATATAGCCCTCGTCAATCCCGATCTTGGCGCCCAACTCGGTCAACGCCTTCAAGTGCAGGTCCACGGGCCGGGTTCCGATGGCGCACCCACCGGGCAGGGACACGCGGGCCCTGCCGCGACGGGCCAGCAGCGGGCCCAGCACCAAAATCGAGGCGCGCATCTTGCGCACCAGGTCATAAGGCGCTGTGGTCGCGGATGTGGTCTCGGCGGTGAGGCCGAGGACACGTCCCGAATTTCCCCTGCCCGGCGGCCTCCCGTTCATGGTGATCTCCACTCCCAGCTCGGCCAAAAGATGGGCCATGGTGGAAATGTCCGCCAGACGCGGCAGGTTGGACAACACCAGCGTCTCGTCGGTGAGCAAGCTGGCCGCCATTAATGGCAGGGCCGCGTTCTTGGCCCCACAGATGTGTATTTTGCCTGTCAGCGGTCTGCCGCCGCGAATGTAAATACGGTCCATCGGCTATCCTATTTGCGTCGGCCGGCCGTTGTGAACCTTCACCCGTTGAGTGGAAAGGAAAGCGGAGGGTTGTGGGCTGCTCACAGGCAAGGCACCGGAGCCGGGCCGGAATCACAACTCCTGGAACGGCATTGTGCCGGGCGCCGGCGTTCCCTTCCTTGCGCGGCAGCCCGTCCGCGCCGGCGTGCCGTCGACCCTTGGGCCTTTAAGTGCGGCCTTCCCCCTTGTTTGCCTCCGCAGCGACTTTGGACCGGGCGTGGGCTTGGCGGCGCCGCTTCTTCAAGTTTTCGCGAAGGGCCTCGGCCAAGCGCCGGCGCCGGTCTTCGGCTTTTGTTCCAGCCCCCTCGGTGACGCCGGCCCGGCCGGAATCTCTCCCCCTGCCCATAAACCCCGTCTGCCCCAAATGCGTGACGGCGGCATGGTGCGCGGCGCACCTTCCGGCGTCAAGGGCGCTTGCCCCGCGCATGCGGGCTGTGGCATGGTGGGCGCTCGCAAGCCTTGGTGCCGCCGTAGCTCAGGGGTAGAGCACGCCCTTGGTAAGGGCGGGGTCGTAAGTTCGATTCTTACCGGCGGCACCACAAAGTTCCTTGAAATCATTGCCATTAGCGATTCGCCGGATCATGCCGGGTTGGGAAACGTGCGCGGAACGCGCCGGGGAAAATGGAAGAAATCGGGGGCAAGGGGGAAACGGGGGGAATGTGCGCGGAACGCGCGGGGGAAATGGGAGAAATCGGGGGGAAGGGGGAAACAGGGGAATTGTGCGCGGAACGCGCGGGAGTTAGGCGATGGAGAAGTGGGGGCGGGAGGAAAGTTAACCGACTCTCACGGTGGCTTTTGTGTATCGGCGGATGAAATGGCCGATGCCGCTAAGGCCCACCCTCACCCCCGCGTGGGCATACAGCGTCGGCTTGCGCCAGTGGCAAAGGGAATGGACAGCCTGGATGGGAGAGGTTGGCGGGGGCAAATAGGTTACGATGTCGAGCCAGTTCTCGTAGCGATTGACCGGGCGCGTCAGCCGCCTGACGAAATCCTTGTTGCCCGTTTTCGGGCATCCGAAAACGTGCACTTCCTGCGGCGACCACATGACGGCCGCCATGAGGGCCATGGCCGCGCCCAGGCTGTGGCCAGTGAAGATCGTCGGCGTCGCGACGTTCTCTAGGCCGGCCGCGATCTCATCGCGGACCTGAATGAAGGCGTGGTAGAAACCCCGGTGCACCCGGCCGCCGCCGGGAAAGTCGGTCTTCACGTAGCGCAAGTCGGCAAGGAAGTCGCCGATCTCCTCGGTACCGCGAAAGGCGAGGATGGTGAGATGGCCGTCGGTCGCGAGAGTCGCCTGGGTGCCGTTTCGATCAAACTGTTCGATCAGGCTGAATCCAAGATGATCGAATACAGGTTGATCCTCGTAAGCAAGCTCCGAAATCTGCGCGCAGAGGTGGGCGATGTTCATCCGCCGTTGCCCAGGCTTAGACGGATTCATTGCTCTTTGGTGAACAGGCTCACGCCCACCTGATCGCATAATGTCCGGTAGGCGTCCGACAGCCCTGGTTTGCCGTAGTGCCGCCTGACGGCGCCGATCGACGCCGCTTGGCAGATGTACCACTCGGCATTGTTCAGGCCCTCGTCCATGACCTGGGCGCCGCCGGTCTTGACGGCCGCGCGGATCATGTCCCCTTGCGGCGTGAATCCGCAGCCGGCCAAAAGAAGAGCGCCCGCGACGGGGGCCAGTAAACGTACTCTCATCACAACACTCCTTCTCTCACGTACTTGCGATAAAGGTGCGCCCACCGGGATGCCTTGCCGGCACCCCTGGACGTGTTGTACGCGGCCTTCCAGTAGGCGCCTAAGGCGTCGATGTCGCCTGGTGCCGGCAGCGGGCGGGGATTCATCCAGTACTTCACCCGGGCGATGGCGCAGGCCAGGTGCTGGTTGCCGGCCAGTTGTTCAAGCGGCCTGAGCCCCGGGAGCCTGAAGGTCCGCACGGCCGCAAGCAGCCCGGGCCGCGAGCGCAGGTAGCGGCCGTAGATATCGGTGAACGTGGCGGGCTCGATCTGGAACATGCTAAGGGCCGGCCCGCCTCTCTGCTCGAGCGCGCCCAAGCGGCTTTCCGCGAGTGCCGTGCCGAGCATCAGTTGTTCGGACGCCGCACCGCCGAGTCGACTATCGAAGCCGGCTAGACGGCTGAGCACCGGGCGTATGACGTGCCTCAGGAACTCTTCAGGGGGGATCACGCCTCGCGCTCCGCGGGGCGTAGGGAGCGCCGTTTGCCACCCGAGGAGATGACACTCTCCACCAGCGCCCGGGGCAACAGCGCGGTCAGCGTCACGCAGCCGTCCTCGACGAAGACCACGACCACGGCCGGGTGATCGGGCCGCGAGAACATCTCGATGCGCTCGGGGTTCCTGTCGGTCACCGGCGGCGTGTTGTTGTAGGCGCGGAGGAACCTCGTGCGTTCTTCCGCGCTCATGGTGCGGCGCTGAAGCGCATCCCCGTTTTTGCGTTCGAGGTGTTCCAGCCACGCGCTCCATTCGAACCACGGCGCCGGCTGTCCGAACTGGTCCCGGCACACGTTGGCCCTGGCATCAAGCGGCCACAAAAAACCCGCCATCGCTAAAGCTAAGGCGGGCAGGGTCAAAAAGGGATGATGGGTCTCTTCATCTCGGCAGCACTCCCATTAATGCGATGAGCTTTGCCCCCAATGCGCCGAATGCCGTCGATAGTCCAGCAATCAGCAGGAGCGTCTTCCAGCCTCCCCGGGCTTCGTTCAATGTTTTCAAAATTATCTTGATGTCACCATGCTGGTCGCGCGTCGCTTCTTCAACGGCACCCAGCCGGCCCTTAAGCTCTCCCACCTCCTGGGCCAGCCGCTGAAGGTCGCCGTTCATGTCTTCACGTCGCTCATGTTGCCCAGCGTCAGTGGCGCGACGGGCAT
Organism: Pseudomonadota bacterium; assembly: GCA_022567015.1. Taxonomy (GTDB): domain Bacteria; phylum Pseudomonadota; class Alphaproteobacteria; order Rhodospirillales; family 2-02-FULL-58-16; genus JACZQZ01. The sequence continues at coordinate 4,592 of JADFHR010000003.1, read as the reverse complement.
TCCTTCGCCGGCGGATTTGGCAAGCCCAACATTGATCCGGTCCAGGAACTTCTGCACATCCGCCATGTCGCGTGGCTTGCGCAGGGCTATTTGCTGCCGCGGCGCGAGGCGCCCGGGCGTTGGCGGCGGCCCCGTCTCCGGGGGTATGCGGTGCGAGGGGATATCCACGATGACGCTTGGGAAAGCGCTCACCTTGTCGGTATGACCGGCGGCCCAGAAAGCCTCTCGGCCACCCTTGTACCAGTCGTAGACAGTGGCGCCGGCGCCGTGCGCCGTGACGAAATCCCGGCTGTCCTGGTCAAGCGAGTTGTGAAGAATAATCATCAAACCACCTGTGTAGGTCCGGTCACGGTCCCGGCGCCGCCGGCGCCGCCATCGCGGCCAGTCCCGTCTCCCCCGGTTCCCTTTGGCCCGGCTGCCCCACCATTTGCGCGGAGCGTACCGTTGTTGGTGAGTGTTCCCTTGTGGAGAACAATGACCCGTCCACCACCTGCGCCGCCACCTCCAGCGCCAGGATTGGAGGCGCCCCCTGCATTTCCGCCCGCGCCGCCTGCTGCCCCGTCTGAGCTGATAACGGCGCTTGCTCCAATCGTCAGATCACCACCGACGATCAGCCAGAGCGATCCGCCCGTCCCCGAGGTTCCGGCTGAACCCACCGAACCACCGCCGTCAGCAGCGCCGCCTGCGCCTCCGGCGTTCCCGGCGCCACCTCCGCCACCACCACCAGGGTCGCCGGTGGATGCGCTGGCGCCGTTTCCACCGGCATCGCCGTTCGCGCCCCCGGCTGTTGCCGCCACATGACCAGTGCCGGGCTGGGCGCCACCTCCACCGCCGGAGCCACCACTGAATGCGGTGCCTGCGGCTCCTGCCGCTCCGATGCTGCCACTCGACGGAGTACCACCGCCCCCACCGCCACCAGTCTTATTGGAACTGCCAGCCGAGCCGGCATTGCCATCAGCATCTGCGGTCTGTGCCGCGCCACCCGACGCCCCCGCCTGCGCCGACAGGTACTTCGTGTGCGTCCCGCCGTCGACGTCCTGGTTGGGCTGATTGGTCTCATCGGCAAACAGGGCATCGGCCCCCGCGCCGCCGCCCGCTCCCCCGCTCTCGGAGCGGCTCAGGTCGAGATCCTCTGAGGCCGAGGCGTTGGCACCGCGAGCATCCATTTTCAATGTGCCGTTGATGGTGCAGTCACCTTTGACGTAGACGAGGAACGCCTTGCAGCGGTTGTTGGTGGTGAGAGACTTGCCGGAATTGATCGTCAGGGTGTTGTAGTGCTTGATGGCAACGCCGGTGTCCTGAGTGACGGAAATCTCCGTATCGACCGGGATCGTCACGTCGCCATCGGCTCCGCTGCCGAAGTAGTTGCCAGGCAAAATCCCGCCTATCAGGCCATGAATAATGGGGAACATCATGCCGCGAGGTCCCCGCCCAGGAACCAGGCGTTCGGGCTCCCGGCAGTCAGCTTGATCACCGTTGCCGCGCTGCCCTGCGCGGTCAGCTTGAGTTTGCTGTCCTTGCTGAGGATGGTGTCAGACCCTTCCTTCGTCACCGTCACCTGCCCGGCACCCTTGGCGATCAGTACGCACTGGAAGCCCTGCGCGATGGTCTCGGTAGAGGTCTCCGGGAGGGTCAGGGTAATGGCGGCGGCGTTGTCGAGCGTCACCACCTTGCCGTTGTCCGACGCCGTCAGCGTGTAGGTGGTGCCGGTCTGGGCGTTGATCTTGGCCCCGTGGCCGGACAGGTTGCCGTCGTCATCGACGATCACGTTGCTGTCCTGGAGCAGCTTGCCCGTGGTGCCGTCGAAACGCGGCACCGCGGTGTCCGTGGCGCTGGCCGGGCCATCGACATCGCCGCCCCCACCCTTGTTGCCGGTGCGGGAGAAGTGGACGATCAGGTTGTCAGCATCGGAGATCGTGCCGTTGCTGTCCACGAAGGCGACAGCTACCTGGAGCCAGCCGGTATTGTCCACCACGGCACCGGTGATGTCGAAGACGGCGAAGGTGGCGGGCGTCCCGATCTTGCGGAAGGTGAGGGTCCCCCGCAGTGCCGTGTTCGTGCTGTCATCCCAGGTGAGAATGAGGGCAGAGATGTCCGGGTTGCCGGTGTCGGCGGAAGTCGCATCGAAGGCAAGGGCGGTCACGCTGGCAAGGGTCGCGTTGTTGAACCGAATGTCCCCGGTCCCGGGGTCGGCCATCGCCGTGTTGGTATCGAAGTTGAAGCGGAACCCGGCGGCGTTGACCACGGCGTCTGATGCTGAATTGGCGGCGTTTGTTGCCGACGTTGCCGCATTGGTCTCGCTCGTAGAGGCGTTCGAGGCACTGGTCGATGCCGACGACGCGCTGGCCGCCGCGGCGGTCGCGCTGGCGGCCGCCTGGTCGGCCTTGGTGGAGGCCTGGGTGATCTGCGCCACCGTCGGACCATTCGCGAGGTTGTCGCCGGTCGAGTTCCAGGCCAGCACCTTGTCGGCCTCGGGTTCGGGGATGACCAGCACGCTCGTCGTCGGCGAGGTCTCGGCCAGCCTCGCGGTGCGTCCCAGGTCCTCGCTCAACTGCTGGGCCAGCATGACGGCGCGGTCATAGCCTTCCTCGATGGTTTCCGAGGGCAGGGCGCCGGCGACGGCGAAGTCGGACGGCTGGGTGAACTGCTCCTTGCGCTTGATGACCAGCGTTTCGCCGCTTTGCGGCGTGTAATCGGTGCCCGTGGACACGGCGGTGAGCGTGCCGCCGGACGGATTCCCGGCGCCGGTCAGCGTGTACTCGGTGCCCTCCGTCCACGTGGTCTCGGTGCCGCCGGTGGACCGCAACGTGGCCACGACGTCCGCGTTCTCGATGAAGAAATATGGCACCGTGAATTGGGTGGTGGCGCCGTCGCCGGCATAGTCCTTCCGGCTTTGTGTGCTAGATACCGTCATCCGTTACTCCTGTCCGCCGTACAACTTTGGCAGGCGGGCTGGCCCGCCGAAGCCTCTTGGCGAAGGCGGGGTTGCTCTCGTGGTTCAGGGTTTGGCGTGGCGGCAACGCCGCCCGGCCGCCCAGGCGTGGGCCCGCGGGTTCCGGGGCTTTCCGTTCCGCCGTCGCGCTTTAACCGGCGCCTTTGCGCCCCCGCGCCGCCTCTTTCAGGATCTTCACCCGGACGCCGCCGGCGCCCTCCGCATCCACGACCACCAGGGTCGCGTGCTCGGGCGAACCGGTTTCGGCCGAGGCCGTGCAGACGATGCGGTCATGGCGGTACAGGCCGCCGCCGTTCGCCTCCTGGCAGGCGTCGAAATACCCGGGGCCGAGCACGTCGGCCAGGGCGTGGGGCGTCACGTGTCCCCACAGGTTCAAGCCGTTGCCCGCCGCCGTCAGGGGCAGCACGTCGACCACCGCCGTGCGGGGTTTTTCCATCGTGTCCTTCACCGTCATGTCCTCCTCTTCCGAGAGCGCCGGCGGGTCATACCACCTGGCCGTCCCTGCCGACGATGGACCGGTCGCCGTAGAGCCGCCCGTAAAGCGCCCTGAGCTCCCGCTGAACCGGCTCGGACTGGTACTTGGCATTGTCGCTGTGCATGAGCGCCATCAGCGTGTCGATGCGCTCCTCGATGCTCCCCTTTTTTTCGACCTCCGCGGCGGGCGCGCGCGGCTGCGAACCGTAAAGCGCCCTGAGCTCCCGCTGAACCGGCGCGGACTGGTACTTGGCCTTGTCGCTGTGCATGAGCGCCATCAGCTCGTCGATGCGCTCCTCGATCCTGTCCTGTTCCATGTTCGTCCCCGTTCCGCGCGGTTGCAAAGGCGCGGTCCCGACGCTCCCGGGCCTGCCGGGATCGCGGGCCAGCATCCGGCCGATGCGGGCCGCGGTCTCCCAGATCGCCGGGTGATGGGAAAGGGGCTGGCCGTCCAGCTCGACGCCCTCAAGGAAGTCGACGAGCTCCTGGCTCGCGACGGTGTCGACGGCGGCCCGGGCGAAGGCCAGGTTCACCGCCGCATCGGCGCCCCATTGGCGCCTCAGGGCCGCGGTGATGTCGGGGTCCGCTTTCGCCAGGTCGGCGAAAACCGCCTCCGTTGTGGCGGCGTCGGGGATGGCGCCGGCGTCCGGCGCGGCCACGGGCGCCGGGCCGTCGCCGGCGGGGTCGCCTTCGCCCCGCAAGGGGCCGGCTCCCCGTTCCGGGCCCTCACCACCGGGCCCGTCGCCGGGTCCGGTATGGGCCCTATCGTTCCCTTCCGGGCCCCCTGCCCTCACGTCGTCTGGGTTCATAATCCTTTCCTTTCATCATGGCCGCACCCGGCGGCCGAATGGGGTCCGCGCGTCCGCGCGCTTTGCAATTTTGCCGCGATCGTGCTATATTCTTTCGTGCCCGGTCGTTTCGGACGTAATCACTGAGGACATCCTCATGGATGGGCATCGGTGTACCGGGCGCCTCATTTTCTCTCGATCCACATATTGAAGAACGGCAGGTTTTTTCTTGGTCCGCCCTGACACGGGGGTGGGTTCCGCGCGTCCGCCCACTTTGCACTTTTTACGCGATGGTGCTATATCTTGTCTTGCCCGGTCGTTTCGGACGTAAAACACTGGGGGTATCCGCAGGGATGCCATCGGTGTGCCGGCCGCTT
>JADFHR010000160.1 GCA_022567015.1 Pseudomonadota bacterium | reverse complement strand
TCCTCGACGAGGCTGAGCACGTGGTTGAAGACGCCCTGCGCGCGACCGAGGATCTGCAGTCGCAGCCCGGACACGGGAGTGCCGTGCCCCTCGATCACATCGGTCAGCTTCTCGCGGGCCGCCTCCGTGAGCTTGACTTCGGGCGCCTCTGCGGCGGTCTGGTCGTCGGTCATGCGGTCACTCCTCGCCCTGTTGCTCGCCATGGTGCGCGGTGCGGTGCCCGGCCAGCGTAGCCGATTTGCGAAGCACGCGCAGTGACAATGCTGCCCCCGCCCTGCGACCGCGGAACGGCCGGCGGCGCGGCCGGCGGCGCGAGCGGCGGCTCGATCGCGGCCGGCTCGGCGGACAGCGGGACGAACAGCCCATCCTCCACGATCTGGAAGCGCACCGGCGTCCCCTCGCCGATGTTCTCGCCGCGCCCGTCGAAGGTGATGCGCCCGCCCGCGCCCTCGATCACCACCGCGCGCACGGCGGCGGCGAGCGCCTCGAGATCGATCACCAACTCGCCGTCGAGCGACGCCGCGATCGCCCGCAGCGCCTCGGTCAGCACGCGCGTCGCGTCGTAGGCCTCGACGGCGAAGGCGGCCTCCGCGGCGCCCTCGCCGAAGCGCTCCTCCATCCCAGCCGTGAACACCGCCAGCGCCTCGCCCTCCCGTCGCGGGGCCGGCACGGCGACGATCGTGCCCTCGGCGGCCACGCCCGCCAGCTCCACGTAGCGTGTCGTGCGCACGCCGTCGGGGACGAGCAGCGGCGCGCTCACGCCGGCCGCGCGCAGCTCGGAGACGAAGGCCGCCGCCTCCTCGAACAGCCCGGCGAACAGCACCACGTCCGGCGCGCTCTCCACGATGCTGCGCACCGTCGCGGTGAAGTTGGTGGTCCCGGTCGCGAAGCTCGCCGTGGCGATCAGCTCGCTCCCGAAGGCGCCCACGAACTCGTCCCGCAGCACCTCGCCGTAGGCCCCCTCGACGGCGACGACGTAGGCGTTCGTCGCGCCGAAGCGCTCGCGGGCGAGCCGCGCCAGCGCCCCGCCCTCCGCCGCGTCGCTGTAGGTGACGCGGGAGAAGGTGGCGTACGGCTCGCGGCCGGGCGGGTGCGTCAGCGCGATGGCGGTGGCGGAGGGGGAGATGTGCGGCACGCCGGCCGCCTCGAAGAGCGGCTGCGCGGCGGCGACGGCGCTGCTGCAGGCCGGCCCGACGACGGCGACGACGCGGCGCTCGATCAGCGATCGCGCCGCCTCGATCCCGCCCTCGCGCGTGCAGGCGGTGTCGACGACGACGAGCGCGACGCTGCGCCCGCCGACGGTGATGCCTTCGAGGGCGAGCTGCACCGCGCGCACGATCGGTTCGCCGAGGCCGGCCCGCGGCCCCGTCTGCGGCACCGCGACACCGATGCGCACCGGCTCGCCCCGCTCGAGGGCGACGCGCGGCCCCACGGGCTCGACGTCGCCACAGGCCGCGAGCAGCGCGACCGCGAGCGTGATCACTGCGAGGGTGCGGAGACGTCGGGGCGGCCTCAGGCGTCGGGGGGGAGCGAGCATCGGACCTCCGCGCTCGGCGCGAACGGACCCTCACCGCAGCATCGACGATACCCGCCCGAGGCTTCGAGCGCCCGCCTGCCGGGCCAACTCGCGGTCGCGGCGGTAGGGCGAGATGAAGGCGGGAATCACGATATACCCGGCGTCGGCAAAAAGGGCCGCCATCTCTCCGATGCGGCGGATGTTTTCGCCCCGATCCTCGGGCGAGAAGCCGAGATCGGCGCTGAGCCCGTGGCGGATATTGTCCCCGTCCAGCACGTAGACCTGGCAACCCTTTTTGAACAGACGCTGTTCCAGCTCGAACGCCAGCGTCGTCTTGCCCGACGCCGACAGCCCCGTGAACCACAGCACGCCGCCCCGGTGCCCGTTGGCGCGCCAACGGGTCTCTTTCGCGACCCGGTGTTCCGTGGTCGTGATGTTGGTCGATCTGACCGTCATATGTGTCCTGGGGTCTCACCGGCTGTACGAAAGGCCTGGGGGTTTTACGTCCTTTGCCGCCCCGCATCAAGAGGGCAGGCCCGGCACTGCCGGCGGCCGGGTATCCGGCCTGCGCCGGCGGCCGGAAAATGCGCGCGACGGGTCAGAGTCCGGAAATGTCGGCGGTGAACTTGGCATAGATCTCGGTCAGGGCGTCGTTGAAAGCGGCCACCGCCGCGGCGACGGTGTGGGCCCCGGCCTTGGCTTCGACACCGTATGTGCCCAGGAACAGGAGCTCGTTGTCCGCCGTTCGCCGCAGCGCAAGCTCCAACTCCACCACGGCGCCCGGCGGCGAGCCGTTGATCTTTTCGAGGCGCTTGATCCTGCCGGCGAGCACGTAGTCCGGCTCCACACGCATCTCAGGCGTAACCACCATGGTCGTTACCTTGGCCGCGCGCAGGTAGTCCACCAGTTGATCCCGCAGCATGGTCGGCGGAGGCTCGGTCCAGAAATGGTAGTAATACTCGAGCAACTCATGGGGCCGGTCGGCCTTGCTGTAGACGACGGGGCGTCCGGAGGTCAGACCGTCGGCGATGAACCGGCCGATCTCCAGGGTCCCCTTGAATCGTGGTTCGGTCAGGGGGTTCTCCGGCGCCCCCACGGACAGGCGATAGAAATGATCCTTGGGCAGGGGTGGCTGGGCACAAGCGGCCAATACCGGCGCCACCAGGAAGATCATCGCGTAAAGCGACCGTTTCACCCGTCTTTCCCCCGCCCGTTCCTGGTTACCGGGTTGCCGCTTCGTCCCGCGGCGGCGTGCCACCGAGCAACAGCCCCGGATTCTGCCGTATCTGACGGGTGAATTCATACATATTTCGCGCCGCTCCCTCCATGTTCTGGTTTATGGAATCGATGTGGCGGGCCACGGAATCGACGACGTAGCGTATGTCGATGATGGCCTTCTCGATGTCCAGCTTGTTATCCGCAACCATGGCGCCGACCTTGGCTACCGTGTCGCTCATAGAGGCGAGAAGCCCGTCGATGTCGGCGCGCGTCTTCTCGAAGTTCACCGACAGGCGCGCCAGATTCCGGGCGGCGGCATCCATATTGTCTATCAGCCCCTCCAGCTTCTCACGGTTTTTCGGTGTCATGAGCGCCGCCAGCTCGTCGCTGCTGCGGTTCAGTTTTCCGGTGAATTCCTCGACGTTGTCGGCAATCCTGGGCATCCGCTCGGCCACATCCCTGACCAGGGCGGCAAGGTCCCTGATCAGCACCGGTGCGTCCGCCTCCAAGAGGTCGCCGAGGGCGACCACGGTGCGGTCGACATTTTCGATCAGGGGCTTGATGCGCGTCTCGGCCAGTTCGCCCATGTCGGCCGCAACCCCTGACAACACGGCAAGGACGTTGGCGGACTCCTGTTCCTTGACTCGACCGCCCGGTTCAAGGGCGGAGTCCTCGCCGGCCTTGATGCTAAGGGTAATGGCCGACAGCAGACCCGGTGCCGCGATCTGGGCGACGCTGTCCTCCGGGATGCGCCAGCCCTTGGTGACGTCGAAATCGACCCGGAAACGCATCCGGCCGTCCTCGTGCTGAGGCGTGATCTCCGTCACCTGACCGATGGGATACCCCTCGTACAGCACCTGGGTGCCGAACTTGACGCCGGTGACATTCTTGTAAATGGCGTAATAAGAATCGGTGGCCCCGGTCCTCCCCGTCAGCACAGCCAACGCGACGACCAGCCCGACGATCATGGCGAGCACGAAGCTGCCGACCATCACGTAGTTGATCTTGCTGCTTTTCACAAGAGGGCCCTTTCGCCCAATCTTTCACCCATGAGCCTTTCCAGGTATTCCTCCGGATCGACGATTTCCTCTTGCGTGCGCCGTTGTAGGAGATTTTGGATGCGCTCGCTTTTGGTTTCGCGCAGCTCTTCGGTGGTACCGGTCAACAAGATCCTGCCCTGATCGAGGACCGTGATGCGGTCGGCGATCCTGAACGCGCTTTCGAGTTCATGGGTGACGACAATGATGGTCATGCCCATGGCCTCGCGCATGCGCAGAAGCAGATCATCCAGCGCTGCGGCGATCACCGGATCAAGCCCGGCGGACGGTTCGTCGCAGAACAGAATTTTGGGATCCATGATGACGGCACGGGCGAAGGCCGCCCGCTTGACCATGCCGCCCGACAGTTCCGCGGGCATCAGGTCCTCGAAGCCCGCCAGGCCCACAACCTCCAGTTTGAGCCGCACCATGATTTCCATGGTCGTGCGGTCCAGAACTGTATGCTCGTAAAGCGGCAACATCATGTTCTCGCCCACGGTCATGGAGCTGAACAGGGCCCCGCCCTGGAAGGCGACACCGATTTTCTTGCGAAGGGCGAGCGCTTCCTTCGCGTCCAGGGCCGCCGGGTCGCGGCCCAAAATCTTGACGGTGCCCGAAGTGCCCTGCTCAAGCGCCACCAGGTGGCGCAGCAGGGTGCTTTTGCCCGAGCCGCTGCCCCCTATGATGACCATGATCTCTCCCCCATACACATCCATGCTGACGCCATCGAGGATCTTGCGCTCGCCGTAATGGGCGACCAGATCCCGGACCTCGATCACCTTTTCGGGTTTTTGTTCCCTGCCATCCATCTCAGCGCGTCACCACAAAGGCAAAGACCATATCCGTCAGCACGATGGCGGTGATCGCCTGCACCACGGCCCGCGTCGTGGCCCGCCCGACGCCTTCGGCGCCGCCGGTGACCGAGGCGCCGTTGGCGACGCTGATGACGGCGATCAAGGCGGCGAAGATCAAGCTTTTCCCCATTCCGTGCATGATGTCGTCGGTAGACAGGATCTCGATCGTTTGGTCGACGTAAGCGGCCATGCTGATGCCCAGGTCCGCACCCACATACAGGCCCGCGGCGAACAGCCCCACCAGGCCGCTGAAAAAAGTGAGCGCCGGGACCATCACCATCAGGGCAATCAGCGCCGGGACCACCAGGAAGCGCACCGGGTTGATTCCCATCACGGTCAGGGCATCCACTTCCTGGTTGATGATCATGGTGCCCAACCGTGCCGCCAGCGCCGAACCCGACCGGCCGGCCACCAGGATGCCGGTGATCAGGGGGGCAAATTCGCGCGTGACGGATAGGGCGATGCCGATGACCACCCGGGATTCGGCACCGAATATGCGCAGCGTGTGCACGCCCTGAATGGCCAGCATGACGCCGATTGTGCCGCCCAAGAGGGCGATGATCGGGACGGCGCGGACGCCGACCTCCATCATCTGCACGAACACCGAATTCACGCGCACGGGTTGCTTCAGGCGCGGACCGGCAAAAAGCCAGAATAGGCTTTCGGCGATCAGGGCCCCACAGTAGCCAACCTCCTCGACGCCGGCGACGACCGTACGGCCCATCCTCTCGGTGAACCGGGTGAGGGAATGTCGGGTGTCGCTGGAAGGCATGGCGGCCCCGCTAGCCGGCCCGCGCCAGACCGTCTTCCAAGGTGTCGTAAATGGTGAAGACCTTGTCCAAGCGGCTCAGACGCAACACGCTGAGCACAGAACCGCTGACCGCGACAAGGGCGAAATGCCGCCCCGCCTTGCGGGCGTTCTGAAAGGATTCCACCAGCGAGGCGATGCCTGAACTGTCGATGTAGGTGACGGCGGACAAATCCACGAGCAGCGAGGATGTCCGTCCCAGGCAGTCGAGCAAGATTCTGCGAGCTTCGGGCGAACTCTCCAGGTCCACCTCGCCTTCGAAAGCGACGACGGTTGTCCCGTTTTCATCCTTGATCCGGTATATCATCGCCGACTCTCATGCAATGCGTTTCACCATTCTTAAAAGGTTGCCGCCGTCCGGCGGCGACGGCATGAACTCCACCTCGTCCATGACCTCGCCGATAAAATGGGTGCCCAGCCCCCCGGGGCGCAGGTCGTCGAGCTCACGGGGCTTGACCTTGGCGACCTCGGTGGCCTTGGCGAAATCCCTAAGGAACACAACGATCTCATCCCCCGTGTGCCGTATCTCCAGGATAATCTCTCCGTCCGACGCGCCGCCATAAGCGTGGCGGATGACGTTCTGGCACGCCTCGTCCACGGCGATGACGATATCCCGGGCCACCTCGGCGGTACAGCCGCACCGCTTGGCCGCTTCCGACACCGCGCCGCGCACCATCTTCAGCCGGTCGGCCTGGGACGGGAACCTGAGCTTCAGCAGGCTTTGGTCGTGATCTTCCATGGTCGCCACGTTCCTCGCGCCGGCCGTGCGCTTACCCGTTCCCCCCTTGTCGCCTGTCCTCGATGGCAAGCACCGTGACGTCGTCCCGGAGCGATTTGGCGCCTTGCTTGAGGCGGCTGATGACGGCATCGACCCGCCCGGCCAGGGTGAGGGAGGCGTTCTTCCGGATCAGCGCCTTCAGGCCCTCGACCTCGAGCGGGGCGCCATCGTCGGCATATCCTTCGGTCACCCCGTCAGTGAAAACGTACAATGTTCCCCCGTCAAGCTGCAGTTCGGTCTCCGGGAAGTTGCCGTCCGCCGCCGGCAGGGACAAAATGCCAAGCGGGGGCGCTTCCGCCGGCAGCGGCGTGAAATCTCCCTGCCGGTCGTGATAAAGCGGCGGCTCGTGACCCGCATTGGCCAGGCGCACGATGCCGGTTTTGGGATCGTACACGCCGCCCACCATGGTCACGAACATGCCCCGCGTCACGGTTTCGCAAATTTCCCCATTGAGCAAGGCGAGAAGACGGCCCGGCTCGTGCACGGTCTTGCCCAGGCAGCGGTACACGCTGGCCGTCTTGGCCATGAGCAGGGCGGCGTTCAGGCCTTTGCCCGAAACGTCGCCGAGGTTGAAACAGATGCGCCCGTCATCGAGGGGGAAGAAATCGTAAAAGTCGCCGGAGACAATGCGTGCCGGATGGTAGGCGCCGTGCACCGGGAAGGACTCCGGACGCCGCCGGGGCAGCAGGCTGCGCTGAATTTCGGCGGCCAGTTCCAGCTCGCGGCGCAGCCGTTCCTGCTCGACCAGGGCTTCCGCCATGCGGGCGTTGATGACGGCCAGCGCCGCCACGGAACTCAACGCCTGGAGCAGGTGCAGATCCGCATCGGAAAACGTGCCGTCGCCGACCTGCTTGTTGATCAGTTCGATGGCGCCGATGCGCTGATCCTTGACGCCCATGGGGGCGCACAGGATGGAACGGGTGGTGTACCCGGTCTGCTCGTCCACCCTCTTCTGGAAGTCGCGGTCGCTGGTCACGTCGCGGACGATCTTGCCGCGGTTGGTCTGCACGCACCGCCCGACGATGCCCTCGTCGCTCTTCAGGACGAGACCGGTGATGTCCGTCTCCCCGAAGCAGGCGTGGCAGCGCAAGTGGTCGCCGGACTCGTCAAGCAGGAACAAGGCTCCCCCTGCGGCGTCCAGGTGTTGGGTAATGTGCTCCACGGCCCGGCGCAGGGAATCCTCGATGTCAAGCGAGGCGGCGAAGTCCTGGCCCATGACCGCGGCCAGCTCGAGGTGGTCGAGGAGGCGGTCGCCGCTCCCCGGCGAACGGATTTGCGCGGGTTTCTGCTCGGCCATGGTCTGGACACCCGATCCGTATCCCCCGGTGTGTCATGGGGGCGTATACGATTCACCATCGCCCGGGCCGTCA
>JADFHR010000159.1 GCA_022567015.1 Pseudomonadota bacterium | reverse complement strand
GGCTAAGGAGAAACGCCAGAGCCAACACGTCATCGACTCTCCTATTTCTGAGATTCGAGTACAGCGATTTAAGGATGACTACCTAAATGGTCGGCGGGATATAGGGGCGACGGAGAAGATATTTAGGCACGTTGGTGCCTTCCAATCCCGAAACGAACCGAACGAGTCAGCAAGCTTTGGCTTCGATAGATTGGTCCATAAAGGACCTTTCGTTGATGGCTCTAACTGGGCTGACTTGAGGGGTTGGGAGTTCGCAGCAGCCGGAGAACGGCGGCTGCTCGACGACCTGTGCGCGCGGCTGGAACGGGCGCACCGGGGCGCCCGGCGGCTGGAGCTGGCGCTCTACCGGGTCGACGGCACCGTGGCCCGCGCCCACATCGGCACCGGCCGGCCGACGCGCGACGCGCACCACCTGGAACGCCTTTTTGCGGAAAAGCTGGCGGGGCTGGACCCGGGCTTCGGGGTCGAGGTGATGGTCCTCGCCGCCACCGCCGCCGATCCCCTCGCCCCCGTCCAGGGCGCCCTGCGCACGGGGCGCGGGATGGCGGACACGGCCGGGGACGGAGACGGAGACGGCGTCGCCCGGCTGGTGGACCGGCTGGGCAACCGCCTCGGCCGCGAACGGGTGGTGCGCCTGGTGCCCCGCGCCAGCCATGTCCCCGAGCGGGCCTGCCGGGAGGTCTCCGCCCTCGCTCCTCCCGTCCCCGCCGCCTCCGCCACGTCCGCCGGGTCCCCGCACTCCCGGCGCCCAGGCAAGACGGACGGCGCCCGGGACAGCGAAACCGCCGGCGGGCGGCCCGTGCAGCCCCGCCCCCTGCACCTGCTGCCCTGGCCCGAGCCCATCGAGGTCATGGCGCCGGTCCCCGACCACCCGCCGGTGATGTTCCGCTGGCGCCGGCACCGGCACCGGGTGGCGCGCGCCGACGGGCCCGAGCGCATCGGTCCGGAATGGTGGCTGGAAGAGCCCGCGGACGCCTTCTCCCCCCGCCACCGCATCCGCGACTACTACCGGGTGGAGGACACCGAGGGCCGGCGCTTCTGGCTCTACCGGGAGGGGCTGTACCGGCCCGGCGTCGAACCCGCCTGGTACCTGCACGGGTTTTTTGCGTGAGCGCCGGGGAGTGCTGGCAAAATGCTAGCAAAATGCAAGCATATATGCTAGCATTATGCTAGCAACAGAGGAGTGACCCCAATGGCCAATCTGACCATCCGCAACCTAGATGATCATGTCGTCGAGCGGCTGAAGAAAAAGGCGAAGGACAACGGCCGTTCGCTGGAAGCCGAACTGCGCTTGCTGTTGAGCGAAGAGGCGCAACGCCCTTCGGGACATCCCTCAAGAGGAGCCGAGTTGCGCGCGCGGGCTGAACGCATCGCGGCGATGACTCCCGATGTGCCCCAGACCGACAGTGTTGAATTGTTGCGCGAAGATCGTGATCGATGATCCTTGTGATTGACGCCAGCGTCGCCATGAAGTGGTTCGTGCGGGAAAACCTTCACGAACAGGCATTGCTTTTGCTGTCCGACCACGCCGACGACTTGCAGGCGCCGGATTTCATCCTTACCGAAGTCACCAACATCGCGTGGAAAAAAGTCCTCCGAAACGAAATCTCTCAGGAGCAAGCGCGGGTTATCCCTACGGACCTTCGCAGATACATCCTCTCCTTCCATCCATCAGCAGACTTGGTTGACGGTGCCTTGGACATTGCATTGTCTCTCCATCACCCGGTCTACGATTGTCTCTACATCGCCTGCGCCGAGGCCATTGGCGGCGTTCTCATCACTGCCGATAAGAAGCTGCACAAGGCCATTGAGGGCACCGGGTTCGAACGCCTGGTGCGGTACCTCGGCGACCCTGGTTTTTTGGCATAGGAACGTTGGCCCCATGCCCCCCTACGCCGAGCTTCAGGTCACATCCAACTTCAGCTTCCTGCGCGGCGCTTCGCACCCCGAGGAACTGGTGCTGGGCGCCGCCGCCCTCGGCCACAAGGCGATCGCCATCACCGACCGCAACACCCTCGCCGGCGTGGTGCGCGCCCACGCCGCCGCCAAACAGGCCGGCATCCGCCTGGTGGTCGGGACGCGGCTCGACCTCGCCGACGCCCCCGGCCTGCTGTGCTTTCCCACCGGCCGGGCGGCGTACGGCCGGCTGGCGCGCCTGCTCACCCTCGGCAAGCGCCGCGCCCCCAAGGGCGCGTGCTCGCTCGCCATGGACGATATTATCCACGGCGGCGAATTCGCCGGCGGCGAGGGCCAGATCATCCTCGCCCTGCCCCCCGAAGCTCCCGATACGGCCTTCGCCGAAACCCTGAAGGTGTTAAAAAATCACTTCAAGAAGCGCCTCTACCTCGTTGCGCATAATCTTTATCGTGGCGACGACGCCCGCCGGATGGCCGCCCTCGCCGGGCTTGCCGACCACTGCCGCACGCCCCTGGTGGCGACCAACGACGTGCATGCGCACACGGCCCGGCGCCGGCCCCTGCAGGACGTGCTCACCTGCATCCGCGAGCACCGCACCATCCATGACGCCGGCTTCCGCCTGTTCGCCAACGCCGAGCGCCACCTGAAGCCGCCCGAGGAGATGGCGCGGCTGTTCCGCGACTATCCGGGCGCCGTCGCCCGCACGGCCGGGATCGCCGAACGCTGCGCCTTCAGCCTGGACGAGTTGCGCTACGAGTATCCCGTCGATCCGGTCCCCGACGGCCGCACCCCCCAGGAGGAACTGGCCCGTCTCACCTGGGCAGGGGCGGCCGGGCGCTACCCCGGCGGCGTCCCCGACAAGGTCAAGGGGCAGATCGAACGCGAACTGGAGCTCATCGGCACCCTGGCCTTCGCGCCCTATTTCCTGACCGTGCACGACATCGTCCGCTTCGCCAGGGGCCGGGGGATCCTGTGCCAGGGCCGGGGCTCGGCGGCCAACTCGGCCGTCTGCTACTGCCTGGGCGTAACGGCGGTGGACCCGGACCGCATCGACCTGTTGTTCGAACGCTTCATCAGCGCCGAGCGCAACGAGCCCCCCGACATCGACGTCGACTTCGAGCACGAGCGGCGCGAAGAGGTCATCCAGTACATCTACGCCAAATACGGCCGCCAGCGCGCCGGCATGACCGCCACCGTCATCACCTACCGCGCCAAGAGCGCCCTGCGCGAGGTGGGCAAGGCCATGGGGCTTTCCGGGGACTCCATCGTCGCCCTGCAACGGGCCGCCTGGCGGCGCCCCTGGGACGAGGTCACGGACGCCCACATCCGCGAGGCGGGGCTGGACCCCGGCGACCGCACCGTGGGCATGGTCATGGCCCTGGCCCGGGAGCTGGCCGGCTTCCCCCGGCACCTCTCGCAGCACACCGGCGGCATGGTGATCACGCGGAGCCTGCTCAGCGAGGTGGTGCCCATCGCCAACGCGGCCATGGCCGGGCGCACCGTCATCGAATGGGACAAGAACGACCTGGATGTGCTGGGCATCCTCAAGATCGACGTCCTCGGGCTGGGCATGCTCACCTGCGTGCGCAAGGCCTTCGACCTTATCGAACGCCATCATGGGCGAAAGCTCACCCTGGCCACCGTGCCGGCCGAGGACGCGGCCGTCTACGAGATGCTGTGCCGCGGCGATTCCCTGGGCGTCTTCCAGGTGGAAAGCCGGGCCCAGATGAGCATGCTGCCGCGCCTCAAGCCGCGCAATTTCTACGACCTGGTGATCGAGGTGGCGATCGTGCGCCCGGGGCCCATCCAGGGCGACATGGTGCATCCGTATCTGCGCCGCCGCGCCGGCATCGAGACGGTGGAGTACCCGTCCCCGGAGCTGCGCCGGGTGCTGGGCAAGACCCTGGGCGTGCCGCTGTTCCAGGAGCAGGCCATGAGGATCGCCATCGTCGCCGCCGGCTTCACCCCGGCCGAGGCCGACGCCCTGCGCCGCGCCATGGCCACCTTCCGCCGCTTCGGAGACATCCACAGCTTCCGCGAAAAGTTCATCGACGGCATGCTGGCCAGGGGCTATAGGCGGGATTTCGCCGAACGGTGCTTCCGCCAGATCGAAGGCTTCGCCGATTACGGCTTTCCCGAGTCCCACGCCGCCAGCTTCGCCCTCCTGGTCTATGTCTCGTCCTGGCTCAAATGCCATTATCCGGCCGCCTTCGCCACCGCCCTTCTGAACAGCCAGCCCATGGGCTTCTACGCCCCCGCCCAGATCGTCCGCGACGCCCGCGGGCACGGCGTCGAGGTGCGCCCGGTGGACGTCAATGCGAGCCACTGGGACTGCACCCTGGAGACCGGGGAAGCCGGGAAAGCCGGGAAAGCTGGAGCGGCCGCCGCGCTGCGCTTAGGCCTTCGCCAGGTCAAGGGGCTGGCGTCCGCGGACGCCGAGGCGGTGGTGGCGGCGCGCGGCGGCGGCTATCGGGACATGGGCGCGGTCCGCCGGCGGGCGGGCGTGGGCCGGGCGGCCCTGGAGACCCTGGCCCGCGCCGACGCCTTCGGCTCCCTCGGCCTGGACCGGCGCCGGGCGTTGTGGACGGCGCGGGGCATGGAGGAAGGCGCACTGCCGCTGTTCGCCGCCGCGGACGGGTGCGCCGCCGCGAACGAGCCCCGGGTGGCGCTGCCCGCGACGGCCCTGGGCGAACAGGTGGCCGACGACTACCGCGCCCTGCGCCTGTCCCTCAAGGCCCATCCCCTGGCCCTGCTGCGCGACGAGCTCGGCGGCCGCGGTTTCATCACCTGCGGCGGCCTCGAGCGCCTCGCGCACGGCCGGCCGGTGAAGGTGGCGGGGCTGGTGATCACCCGCCAACGCCCCGGCACCGCCAAGGGCGTCGTCTTCATCACCATCGAGGACGAAACCGGCATCGCCAACCTGATCGTCTGGCCCGACGTCTTCGAGCGCTTCCGCAAGGCGGGCCTGAGCGCCGGCCTGCTCGGCGTCCACGGCCGCGTCCAGCGCGAGGGCATCGTCATCCACGTGCCGGCGCAAAAACTGTTCGACCTCACCCCCCTCCTTGGACGCCTGGACGCGGACGCCCGGCCGCCCGCCGGCGAACGGCCGATCACGATCGACTGCCGGGACTTCCATTGAGCCCAGCCGGGCGCACCCCTGCCCGGCGCCGATTGTGTTTGTGCCTGGCGGCCAAAACACCGTATTCATGGCGCGGTTTCACATGCGTCCAACCCAGGGGGGAAATGCGCGCCACGCTTATCGCCGCCGTCGTGGCCGTCCTGATTCCGTCGGCGAAGATTCCGGACAAGCTCACCGGCACCGCGACCGGGCGATAGCCCCGGGGCCACGCCCCATGACCGATCCCATGCAGGACCCGGACCCGGAAGCCGCCCGTGAGACGTCCGCCGACGAGGACGACGACGACCTCCCGTCGAATCCCTCCACGGCGCCGCCTCTATCGGCGCTGATCGACATGCGCCTCGGCCGGCGCGCCACCCTCAAGGGTCTGGCCGCCTTCACCACCCTCGCCGGGTTCGGCGCGCCGCTTTTCGCCGGCGCGGGGGGCGCCCGGGCGGCGCCGTCGTCCCTGACGTTCGAGGAAATCCCCCATGGCGTCGGCAAGGGCGTCCGCGTCGCCCCCGGCTATAGCGCCCGGGTCCTCATCCGCTGGGGCGACAGGGTGACGGCGGACGCGCCCGGCTTCGACGTCGACAATCAGACGGCGGCCGCCCAGGAAAAACAGTTCGGCTACAACAACGACTTCACCGCCTATATGCCGTTGCCCAGGGGCTCCGCCAATTCCAGGAACGGCCTGTTGTGCGTCAACCACGAATACACCGACCCCCACCTGATGTGGCCGGCGGAAAAGGGGAAAGGGTTCTCCGGCGGGATCACCAGGGAACAGGTGCGCACGGAGATGGCCGCCCACGGCCATTCGATCGTCGAGATCCGCAACGCCGGCGGCGGATGGCGGGTGGCCGGCAGCGGCCGCTACAACCGCCGCATCACCGCCCTGGGCACGCCCATGCGCCTCTCCGGGCCGGCCGCCGGCCATGAGCGGATGAAAACCCGGGCCGACCCGACCGGACGGCGGGTCATCGGCACCCTGAACAACTGCGCCGGGGGCACCACCCCGTGGAACACGGTGCTGATCGCCGAAGAGAATTTTCACGGCTACTTCCTGGGCGACCCGGAGACGACGCCGGAGGCCCGGAACCACAAGCGCTACGGACTGGGCAGAGGCGGGGCCCGGTGGGCCTGGGGCGAATACGTCGACCGTTTCAACGTGGAAAAAGAGCCCAACGAGCCGAACCGGTTCGGCTGGATCGTCGAGATCGACCCCTACGACCCCGCCTCCACGCCGGTCAAGCGGACGGCGCTGGGACGCTTCAAGCACGAAGGCGCGACCACCGTCATCAACCCCGGCGGCCATATCTCGGTCTACTGCGGCGACGACCAGCGGTTCGACTACCTCTACAGGTTCGTCACCGACCGCGCCTACGATCCCGCCAATCCCGCCGCCAACCGCGACCTGCTCGATTCCGGCACCCTCTACGCCGCCCGGTTCGACGCCGACGGCACCATGACGTGGCTTCCCCTGGTCTTCGGCAACGGACCCCTGACGCCGGCAAACGGCTTCCACGGCCAGGCCGACGTGCTGATCGAGACCCGGCGGTCCGCCGACCTGCTCGGGGCGACGCCCATGGACCGGCCCGAGGACGTGGAGACCAACCCGGTCAACGGCCGCACCTACGTGATCTGCACCAACAACACCAACCGCCGCCGCAACCGGACGAACCCGGCCAACCCAAGGGCCGGGAACCGGCACGGGCACATCATCGAGCTCATCCCGCCGGTGGCGGACGGACAGGCCGACCACACGGCACGCACCTACCGCTGGGAGTTCTTCCTCCTCGCCGGCGATCCGGCCAAGCCCAGGGATCGCGCCATGTACCTGGCGGACATCTCCGCCAACGGCTGGCTGTCGGCGCCCGACAACTGCACGTTCGACGCCCGGGGCCACATCTGGATCGCCACCGACGGCCAGCCGGCGAGCGGTTTCGCCGACTCCGTCTACGCCGCCGACACCGCCGGGCCGGGCCGCGGACTGACCCGCTGCTTCTTCAACGCGCCACGGGGTGCGGAGATTTGCGGGCCCGCCTTCACTCCCGACGACCGCACCCTGTTCCTCGCCATCCAGCATCCGGGGGGCGGATCGACCTTCGAGGACCCGTCCACCCGCTGGCCGGACTTCCGCCCCGGGATGCCGCCCCGGCCGTCGGTGATCGCCATCACCCGGGACGACGGCGGCGTCATCGGTTCGTGATGGAAACCCCGCTTTGCGTCCCGACGGATGAAACGAGGCCTTGACGCGCGGCGGGTGAACCCCAACTGAGACGGACACCCGTTGCCCGGCAATCAGGGGCCCATACCCATGCCCGACATTTCCGCCTTCGCCAGCGTCCTCCATGTGCTTGCCGCCATCGTCTGGGTGGGCGGCATGTTCTTCGCCTACATGGTCCTGCGGCCGTCGTTGGGCGTCCTCGAGCCGCCCCAGCGGCCGGCCTTGTGGAACGCCGTGTTCCCCCGCTTTTTCGCCTGGGTGTGGGTCGCGGTGATCGCCCTGCCCGTCACCGGATACGCCATGGTATTCGACGCCTTCGGCGGCTTCGCCAACGCCGGCGTCCACGTGCACGTCATGCACGTGCTCGGATG
>JADFHR010000158.1 GCA_022567015.1 Pseudomonadota bacterium | reverse complement strand
CGCACGCTTAAGGCCGAAAGCCTTGGTAAGCCGGCTCGTCGGGTCATGATCAGTGACCCTTGGTATTAGGGCCGAAAACCTTGGTAAGCCGGCTCGTCGGGTCATGATCAGCGTCCCTTGGTATTATGGCAATCAGCGCGGCTTCGCCTTCTCCCCGGCGGGTATCTCGACCGTGCCCAGGGCCTCGGCCAGGCGCGTCTTGGCGCTGCCGGGCCGAAGCGGTTTCTGCTGGGAGGGGTGCGGCGCCCAGGCGGTGAGGGTGATCACGTGGAAGGTGGCGGGGACGCGGCCCGCCGAATCGCCGAACATCTCGCGGTAGCGCTCCGCCGCCGCCTCGAGGGTGGCGCGGCGGGTCCACGTCTTCCGCCTCTCGACGACGGCGTTGCTTTCCCCCATGCCGCGCAGGTCGTTCATCAGGGCGGCGGGGTCGCCATAGGATACCGTGATGGTGTCCGAATCCACCACCGGCAGGGCGAAGCCGGCGCGCTGCAGCAGGTCGCCGGCGTCGCGCACGTCGGCGAACGGGGAGACACGCGGGCTGAGGCCGCCTTCCCCGGCGATCTCGGCCTCGGCCAGGGCGGCGCGAAGCTCCTCCAGGGTGTTGCCGCCGAGCATGGCGGCAAGGAACAGCCCGTCCGGTTTAAGGGCCCGGCGGATCTGCACCAGGGCGCCCGGCAGGTCGTTGACCCAGTGCAGGCTCAGGCAGCTTACGATGAGGTCGAAGCACTGTGCGGCGAAGGGCAGGAACTCCTCGTCGCCGGCCAGGCTCAAGGGCCCCGCCCGGCGGGCCATTTCCGGCGACAGGTCGCACTGCACAAGGGTCTCGATGCCGCCCCGGCCGTTGAGCAGCCGTCCCAGTTCGCCGCCGTGGCAGCCGAGGTCGAGGGCGACGGGGAAACGCCGCGTGATGTCGTCGAGCCGGTCCGCCAGGCGCTCGCCCACCTCGCGCAGGAGGAAGTCGTGGTCCCCCAGCCCCGCCGCCGCGCGGTCCCGGTGGCGGCGCACCGTCGCGCGGTCGAACACGTGCATTGTTCCGGACATGCCGCCCTTCCCCATTTCCCCGGCATTTCTCCCTAGTGTATCATGGTGATTGCCGTGCCACTTTAGAACAGCGAATTACGCCGGCGGGGACGGGGACAACGCCACGATGATGAACGGACGCGCTCACGAGGCGCAGGGTCCGGACGCTCCGCTCCGGGGGGGAATCGCGGCCTCCCTCGGCCGTTTCGCCACCCACGCCCTCGATGTCCTGCTGCCGCCCCAGTGCCTGCGCTGCGGCGCCATGGTCGACGCGCCCGGCGTCCTCTGCGCGCCGTGCTGGGAGCGGATCGTTTTCCTCGGCCCGCCCGAGTGCGATTCCTGCGGCCTGCCCTTCGCATACGACGCCGGCGAGGACGCGCTCTGCGGCGCGTGTACGCGCAAGGGTCCCCCCTACCGGCGGGCCCGGGCGGCGATGGTGTACGACGACGCCAGCCGCCGGCTGGTCCTCGCCTTCAAGCACGGCGATCGCACCGATACGGCACCGGCGTTCGGCCGCTGGCTGGTCCGCGCCGGGGGCGACCTGATCGCCGACGCCGACGTGGTGGCGCCGGTGCCCCTCCATTGGACGCGGCTGTTCGCCCGCCGCTACAACCAGGCGGCGCTGCTCGGCCACGCCGTGGGGCGGCTCGCCGGGATCCCGGTCGTTCCCGACGTCCTGGTCCGCCACCGGCGCACGCCGTCCCAGGGCCGGCTCAGCCCGTCGGCGCGCCACAGGAACCTGCGCGGCGCCTTCGCCGTGCCGCGCTCCCGCGTCGCGGCGATCAAGGGGCGGCGGGTGCTGCTGGTCGACGATGTCCTGACCACGGGCGCCACGGCGTCGGCGTGTGCGCGCACCCTGCTCCGGGCCGGCGCCAGGGCCGTCGACGTGCTGACCCTGGCGCGGGTCGTGCGGCCGGCCCTTTAGCGCGTGTACAAGGGGATTCCCTCTCGGAAACGGCTGTGATTCATGGACGGCCGGCCATCATCTGGAACCGGCCTGGGGGGCGGAAAACGAGGGATTCTCGCACATGGTCAACAAACAGAAGCCGCGATCCTGTGTGGGGACCACCATTTCCAAGCAAGACCGAGTCCACGTGTTTATTCGGACAGAAGCTCATCAAGGGAGCGTTCCACTCGTTTATGCTTTGCTTCTAATTTCTTCATTTCCGAATACGCCGCTTCAAGGCAGGTAATAGAAAAAACGCCACCCAAGGATGAAAGATCCCAAAAAAATGGCGATCGGTGTGTCAATGTCGATAGCTTATATCTCTCCGGCTTATCTTTACCAAAGTACTTCCGAATGAATTTCTTTTCGTTGGCACGGTCGAATTTTCCGATTGTCTCTCTTGAGGTCTCTGGGCGGGTCTGGATAGCAAATTGGACAATATCGAAATAACCCGCCTCCGACTCCAGAATGGTGGCCATGATCCTATTTCCATCGTGCGTCGAGACGGAACCGAGCGTAAGTTTCATGAACCGTACGAAATGAGTAATTCCCACTTTGCGTCTTACGCCTATCTTTTTAAACAACCCGTTAAGCTTGGGTATGAGAAAATCCCTTTCGACGAGATTCGGATTCATCTCGAATAACAGAAAAATTACACTGTCTGACCGAATGTTGTGCCAAAACCGATCAATCAGTTTTCTTTGAAGTACTGGAGCCTCTTCACTAATAAATTTCGCTACAAAGTATTCCTGGAATGATCTGTGAGCGAACACAAGTAATAGTCCATCTTCAACAAGCAGGCAAACAGATTGAAGTGCATCGTCAAGAAATTTTTCATTGTCCACTGTGATATCTGCGGCTTTTTTGGCCTTTTCGAGATATGTCAACGCGTCCGACCTAGAGAATTGAAAGAGCCGCCGGTCGTATGTCTGAGCACAGAATGCTGAAAAAACCTTTGAGAAATCTTGGATATCAAGGTCGCAAAGCCGGTCGCGTTGAAATCCCGCCTTGAGGGCGTCATGTCTCTGGAAAAGGGCTTCATAAGCTTGGTTGTAGAAGATGCTCAGTTTTGTGGGAATGTCGGCGCTCTGCCCGTATGTCAGTAACATAATTGATAGCAGAAGGGGATTCGAAAGGAAAGATTCGTGGCGTCGGAAAAGATTTTTCTGTAGGTCCTTCAAGAACTTAGACTTAATGTCCTCGTCATACGGTAGCTTGCTCACTAGTTCACTTGCTTCTTCTAACGTTAGAGGATTTAGGTGCAGCGCAGAAAAGTCCTGCCATCCACTGAAGATGTCGTCTGGGCGCGAGGAAACCATAATCGTGCATTTTGGAGCGTCTTGAGAGAGTTTGAGAATCTGGCGCGAGACTTTTGCTCTACGCGGATGAGCTATTTCATCATAGCCGTCTAGTAGTATTGCGAAGTGTCCCTCTGCCAGCGCTTTAGATATGTACGACTCGCTTAAGGTGAAGCCATGTTCCCGCAGATTACTCACGATTAGGTCAATTACCGTGGCGTCATGCGTATTACCATTACGAAGCTCCACGAAAACTGGTACTTTGCTTTCTTCTGCCAACGCGGACAGAAAAAGGTGGCGCATGAGCATGGACTTGCCGCTTCCAGCGGGCCCGGTAACCACCGCTCGGGTTGTCAAGGCTACGACGTCGGCGTATTTGATCTTAGGGAATCTCTTCTTTCCGTAGCTTACCCCTAAAGGGATGTAGAAGTCGTAGATACTTGTGGGTGCGCTTCGAATGAAAAACGACTTCGCCTTACCGTATCTCTCGCCAGCAGTGGTGAGGTATGATTCGTAGGTGCGGCGTAAGCGAAGTTTTACCTGGTCACCCGCACCTTTGAGGATGCCTTTGCCAAGAGAGACGATATTGGCAAGGTTTCGCGTGACGAATTCGGTTGCAAGTTGAGCAGCTTCCGGAGGAACATCCATCTACGAACACCGTCATATATTGTTGACAAATTTCGACTGAATTCCGGAATTGTTGATTATAGGGTTCTGTTTACGAACCCAAATTACGCCGCTTATTGGAGTATAAACCGGTGAGTGCAAAAGGACCACCACGCGATCAACAGCGAGCGGTACCGTATTGCACCGATATCTGAACAGCGGTGCGGGGTGGCGGTCAGCCGCGGTTTTTTCGATCTCCGGTTCGCGGACTTCAAAGAGGATTTCCGTACCGGGGGGTTCGGAACGATCACCGACAATTCACACACGCCCTTAGGTGAAACCGGAATATATGATATTCGGATATTCAGGACCGACGGCGCACGAACGGCCCTCTGGTCCCGTGCACGGGGGAACGAAACTTGGCCGAGGTTGATATCTACACGACGCCGTTTTGCGGCTTTTGCTATCGCGCCAAGACGCTCCTGGAAGGGAAGGGCGTGCGCTTCACCGAGATCGACGTGACGGTGACGCCGGGGGCGCGGCGGGAGATGATGGAACGCGCCGGGGGCAACCGGAAGGTCCCCCAGATTTTCATCGGCGGCCGCCACGTGGGCGGGTGCGAGGAGCTGTTCGATCTGGAGTCCCGGGGCGGGCTCGACTCCCTCCTCGGCGCGCCGCCGGAACCCGGGTGCGCGTCATGAGCGGAACCTTCAGGGCCGCCTGCATACAGACCAATTCGTCCCGCGACATCGCCCCCAGCGTGGAAGCCGCCTGCGAGCTGGTGCGGGCGGCGCGCGGCGCAGGGGCGGACCTGATCCTGCTGCCGGAAAACGTCTCCATGATGGAGCCGCGCAGCCGGCTCGTCCGCGAGAAGGCGGCGCCCGAGGACGAACACCCGGCACTGGCCGCCTTCCGGGACCTGGCGCGCGAGACCGGTGCCTGGTTGCTGGTCGGCTCCCTCACCGTCAGGCTTGCCGGGGACAAGGTGGCCAACCGGTCGTTGCTGCTCGACGCCACGGGCGCGATCGTCGCCCGGTACGACAAGATCCACATGTTCGACGTCGACCTGGGGGACGGGGAGAGCTACCGGGAATCGGCCGTCTTCGAGCCCGGCGGGCGGTCCGTGCTGGCCGAGACGCCGTGGGGCAGAATCGGCATGACCGTGTGCTACGATCTGCGGTTTCCCCATCTGTACCGGCACCTGGCCAAGGGCGGGGCGCGCTTCCTCACGGTGCCGTCGGCCTTCACCCGGACCACGGGACAGGCCCATTGGCACGTCTTGCTGCGCGCCCGCGCCATCGAGAACGGCTGCTTCGTCTTCGCCCCGGCCCAGTGCGGCGTCCATGCCGAGGGCCGGCGGACCTTCGGCCATTCGCTGATCGTCGATCCCTGGGGCACGGTGCTGGCGGACGGCGGCGAGGACATGGGCGTCGTCACCGCCGATATCGACCCGGCGATGGAAAGCGAAGCCCGCCGGAAGATCCCGTCCCTCACCCACGACCGGCCCTTCGACTGAGTGCCAGGCGGACTACGCCGGGGGGACCCGGTGCGGCTCGGGCTCGCCGTCCCCGCGGCTGCCGGCGTCCAGGTCGTTGACCGCGCAGATGCGCTGGATGACGCCGGGAAGGGGACCCCTTTGCACGATGCCGTGCTCATAGGCGATCACCTGCAGCCGGCCCCGCACCAGGTCCAGAAGCTCGCCGCTCAGCAGCAGGTGATCGGGATTGCGCGGGCGGGTGAACCGTTCGTTGCCGCGGGCGAAGGTTTCGTAGATCAACACCCCGCCCGCCTCGACGGCCGCGAGCATGAGGGGAAACAGGGGACGGTGCAGATAGTTGGCGACCACGACGCCGGCGAACGTGCGCCCGGCGAAAGGCCACGGGTCGCCGCCCTCCAGGTCCGCCCGGACGACCTCGGCCCTGGGGTCGGCGGCAAGGTCGGCCACCGGCCCGACGTCCCGGTCCACGGCCACCACGGCGTATCCCAGGCCGAGGAAGTGGCGCGCGTGGCGGCCCCCGCCGCAGGCCACATCGAGTACCGTTCCGCCCTCGGGCACCAGCCCGGCGAAGCGCCGAACCCACGGCGAGGGCTCGGTCACGCTCAGGTGAGGGGGCTTGCCGGGCGGTTGGCGGGCATTTTCCATTTATTAACCGCTTGCGCCATATCATTGGCAAATTCGGAATTCAATATTATAATATAAACAGTCATTTAGCGTGGAATGCCGGCAGAGGGCCATGATTCTTTACCAGCTCGCATGCACCAACGCCCACCAGTTCGAGGCTTGGTTCCGTGATATCGCCACCTACGACGCGCAAAGCGCGGCGGGGGACGTCATGTGCCCGTTCTGTGGCAGCACCGGCGTCACCAAGGCGCCCATGGCGCCCAACGTGGCCACCGGCGCGCACAAAGACGCCACCGCCGAAACCCGGACCAGGGAAGTGGCGGAACAGATCATGCGGGCCGTCCACCGGCTGCACCGGCACATGGAGGAAAACAGCGAATACGTGGGTGACAGGTTCGCCGAGGAAGCGCGGCGCATCCATTTCGGGGAAACCGAGGAGCGCGACATCTACGGCGAGGCGACCGGCCAGGAAGCAACGGAACTGGACGAGGAAGGTATCGAGTTCCAACGCATTCCCTGGATACCGCGCAGGAACAGCTGACACGCCGCGGGCGCGGGCGCGGCCCCGGCATTCCAGGTTCTCGATACAATCGGTCTGGTCAGGAACACCCGGATATCAACGGGGACAAGTCCGTCCCGTAGCCCGCTAACCCTTCACGGCGAACGCCAGGTAATTCACGTCCACATCCGAGCTCAGGAACCAGTCGTCCCTGAGGGGCCCGTAGGTCATCCCTTTCAGGGCGACGATCTCGACCCCATGGGCCCTGAGGCCGGCGGCGAGCTCCGATGGCCTGACGAATTTACGCCAGTCATGGGTGCCGCGGGGGATCCAGCGCAGCACGTATTCCGCCCCCACCTTGGCCAGCACGAAGGATTTCAAGGTGCGGTTGATGGTCGATACCACCATCACCCCGCCCGGCTTGACCAGGGTGCAGCAGGCCTCGTGAAAGGCGTCCAGGTCGGCGACGTGCTCCACCACCTCCATGTTCAACACCACGTCGAACCGCGGCCCTTCCCCGGCCAGCACTTCGGGCAGGACGCAGCGGTAATCGATGTCGAGACCGCTTTGTGCGGCGTGAAGTCCGGCGACGCGGACGCTTTGTTCCGCCGCGTCGATGCCGGTGACGCCGGCGCCCAGGCGCCGCATGGGTTCGCTCAGCAGGCCGCCGCCGCAGCCGATGTCGAGAAGG
The DNA here is from genome assembly GCA_022567015.1 of Pseudomonadota bacterium. GTDB lineage: Bacteria > Pseudomonadota > Alphaproteobacteria > Rhodospirillales > 2-02-FULL-58-16 > JACZQZ01. Next base: position 457 of record JADFHR010000158.1, on the reverse strand, counting down.
TCGAGCCCCCGGAACGGCTGCCCGGCCGACCCGTCGAGGCGGAAATGGCCGACCACGCGGTCGCGGATGAAGGCGATCCGCACCGGGTTGAGCCTGTGAAGCGGCCTGAATTCGCCGTCCGCCTCCCACCAGGCGTCGGCCATGGCGGCGAAGCGGGCGATTTCGTCGGCGGACGCGGTTCCGCTCCGCTTCGTTCGTGTCTTGCGGTGGGGCGTGCGGGCCACCGGTTCCTCCCTGGCAGGCCTCCCGTCGGCGGTGAGAGTATGGATAGGCGCCCGCCGCACCGCAACCGGCTCGGTGAGAAGCCCTAGTGGCCTTTATCAGCTAAAGTGCGCCCCTACGACGGCGTTGCGAGGTTTCCGGCTAGGAGCGCGTCGCGCCTTGGTGTGCATGCACCACAAGCGGCGCGCGACGACGCCGGGGGCCGCGGGGGCGTCCCCCGCATATCGTAGCCGGG
>JADFHR010000002.1 GCA_022567015.1 Pseudomonadota bacterium | reverse complement strand
CCGTCCACACGCTGCCGTCGCTGGGCGCGCCGTCGTAGGTGTCGTGCCAGCAGTCCCTCAGCCACTCGCCGACGCCGCCAAACATTCCGTACACGCCGAACCCGTTGGGCCGGGCCCTTGCGTCCGCCGTCGTCATCGTATCGGACCGCGCCACGTACTCCCACTCGGCCTCGGACAGCAGCCGATACCGTTTCCCGGTCTTCCGGCTCAGCCAATACGCATACGCCCGCGCGTCATGCCAGCTCACGCACACCACCGGGTCACGGTCGGTCTGCGCGAACCCGGGATCACGCCAGTCCGTGCCGATGGCCAACGCCAACCGGCGGCCGTTCCAGCGGTAGCAGGCCTCGATGTCGCCGTACCCCGTCTCCCCCACGAAGGCGGCGTAATCCCCCCGCGTCACCTTGAACGTGCCAAGGGCGAACGGGCGGTCCATGGTCACCGTGTGCCGGGGGCGCTCCCGCTCCCACTGCACATGGTGTCCGCCGCCGGTCATGGCTTCGGCCTCGCTCCCGGACGCCCCCATCATGAAGCTGCCGGCCGGCACCACGACCATCTCCGGGCACTCCGGGCAGTCGCGGAAGCTGGTCCCCGGCTTCATCGGAAGGATGGTCGGCGCACAGGCGGCGGCGAGGAGCGCGAGGGCCAGGGGGATGGCGGCGGCGAACCTGCGCCTGGGGTCCTCGGGGACGGCTCCCGCCCGCCGCGCGCGCCAAGCCATCCGCACGGTCGCAGGTGGTTTCGTGTTAGTGGGAGACCTCACGGACATTTCGATTCCTCCGGTTTCCCTCAGGCGCCGGACGGGCGCGTCGGCGCCCTTGGCCTATACCAAAATGATTGACAATTGGTATCACGTCCCCGGTGCGGTGTCGGCGTGTCCCTTTTTGTGCCGGCGCCGGACGAAGACGACGGCCCAGAGCAGGCCGACGAGCCCCGGCCAGGCGAGCAGGTTGAGCGCGGTCAAGGTGCGGCCCAGGCGGTCGACCTCCTGGCGGATCTGGCGGCGGATATCGCGCAGGCCCCGGCGCAGCGGAAGAAGCTCGATCTGGGTTTGCCGCACGACCTCGCGCACCGCCGCCGGCAGGTCGCCGACGCCCTCGACGCCGGCCTCCCGGACCAGCCCGCGCACGCGCTTCTCCAGCCCGGCGATGCGCCCGGCCAGTTCCGCTTCCTGCTCCTGGTACTTTTCCTGGGCCGCGGTGAAGAGCCGGGCGACCCGGGTGAAGGGGCGCCGCAGCCGGCCGCGCGAGCGGATCGAGATGAGCGCCGGATCACCGCTGGCGTATTCCACCATGTTCAGGAGGAAGGCGAGGTTATCGTTGAGCGGACGCACGACCAGTTGCCCGCCGACGTCGATCTTCTGCAGCGCGAACGGATCGAAAAGCCAGTCCACGTCGGCGATCACGAACAGCGCCGCGTCGCGCACCGACGCGCCAAGATGGCCCGCCGCCGCGGCGTTCTCGGGCGGCGTCTTGAAGGCGCTTTGGAAGGGTCCGCGGACGGCCGCCGCGATGACGCGGCGCCGCCCGTCCGCCTTGAAGTCCAGCGCCAGGGCGCGCGGCGTGGTGTCGGCGAAGTCCGTGCGCGGACGCGTCCCGCTTTTGTCGGTGGTGCTGACCAACGCCAGGGCGCGGGCGCCGTCCTCGAGGACCAACGCGCCGGGCTCGACGAAGAACACCTCGTTCAGCGCCGCCGTCACCGGGTGCGCCGTCGACAGGCTCTCGCCGGTGAGCCGCATCCAGTAGGGAAAGCTCAACCTGACGTCGCGCTCGTCCGCGACCGGCGCCGCCGCGGCGGCATCCCCGACCACGGCGCCGCCCCTGTAGCGGACGCCGTAGGCAAGCACGAGATCGGAAATGTCGTTGATCTCCTCCGACGGCTGGGGCGTGACCACGTTGCTTCCCGGGTCGAAGCGGACGAAGGGGTCCATCATCACGATCAGGCCGCCGCCCGCCATCAGGAACTGGTCGATGGCATAGAGCATCTCCCGCCTTAAGATGGTGGTGTCGATGAGGATCAGCAGGTCGAGGTCTTCGGGCAGCGCATCCTTGAAATAGGGGATCACCGCGATGTCGTAGGCGCGGCGGAGCTCCGCCATGAACGACAGCCCTTCGCGGTTCTCGAGGGCCGTGGTCGACGGCAGCAAGGGGCTCATGACGCCGATCTTCGGGGTTCGGGTCTTGGTCAGACCGTTGAGGGCGACGGCGATGTCGTATTCGGTGAGCCTGTCGCGGCGGATGTCGAAATAGGGAATATTGCCGACCCGCGGGCCATGGCGGAAGGTGGCGCCAAGGTAAAACTGGTCTCCCGACGACATCGGGACCCGGCGCACCCCGTCGCCGATGGCCTGCAACTCGTCTTCGGTATCGGGCTCGGGGTCGACGGTGCGGACCGTCAGCCTGCCGCCGGATTTGTCGGCCAGGGTCTGAAGCAGGCCCTTGACGCGCCGCGCGTGCGCCTTGATGGAAACGGGAACGCTGGCCTCGCCGGCGCTCCAGTAAAGGGTTGCCTCGACCCCTTGCGGCAGGCGCCCGAGCAGCGCCACGGTGGCCGCGTCCAGGGTAAACTCGCCCTCGGCCGTGAGGTCGACGGCAAACGGCACCCTCGAGGCCGCCGGAATGATCACCGCCAGCCCGGTCATCATCGCCAGGGCGACGGCACAGCCCCTTGCCGCGCCGGCCCATGACACCGCGCCCCGGCGGCGCGCGGTGACGACCAGGGCGGTCGCCGCCAGCGCCGCCGCGATGACGAGGACGAAGTAGGCGACGGACGCGAAGTCGAAGAGCCCGCGCCCGACGGCGTCGAGCCAGGTCTTGGGGCTGTAGGCGGCGAGCATGGCGATCGCCGGCGCCGGTAGCCGGCCGTGCAAAAACCGCCCGAAGGTATCCCAGCCCAGGAGCAGAAGGACGAACAGCAGGGTAACGCCGATGACGAAGGCGCCCACCTGCTCGCGGACCAGGGACGCGGCAAACAGGGAGACCGCGTAGTAGACCCCAAGCAGCAGCGCGGCCCCGGCATAGCCGGCCACCACGACCCCGGGATCGGGCTCGCCCAGGTAATAGGCGGTCGCCACCAGGGGCGTCGTGAAGGCAAGGGTGAGCAACAGCACCAGATAGCCGGCCAGGAACTTGCCCAGCACCACCGCCGGCAGGCGCAGGGGCAGGGTGAGCGTCAGTTCCAGGGCGCCGTCGTTGTGTTCATCGGCCCACGCCCGCATCGCCAGCGCCGGCACCATGATGAGCGCCACCCAGGGCAGGAAGATCAGCATCGGCCGGATCGACGCTTCGTCGGTGGCGTAGAAGTCCGCGATCAGAAAGGTGCAGACGCCAAGCGCGACGAGGAAGCCGGCCTGGAAAATGTAGGTCAGCGGCGAGAACAGCAGCACCCGGAGCTCGTGGCGCAACTGGGCGGTGACGCCGCCCATGGGCGGCCTGTCGGGGGATGTTCCGCCCGGCCTCGGCACGGGGCGCCTTCAGGCAGGTCGCCCGGCGCCGGCGCCGGGCTCTGTCGTCAGCCGGTGGAAGGCCTCGCCGAGGCGGCCCCGGCGGTCGGCCAGGTTGGCCGGCGCGTCGTCGGCGACGATGCGCCCGCCGGCGATGATGATCGCCCGGTTACAGACCTCCTCCGCCTCCTCGAGAATGTGCGTCGACAACAGGATGGCCTTCTCCGGCGCCACCTCCCGGATCAGCTGGCGCACCTGCATTTTCTGGTTGGGATCGAGGCCGTCGGTCGGCTCGTCCATAATCAGAACCGGCGGATCGTGCAGGATCGCCTGGGCGAGCCAGGCGCGCTGGCGCCAGCCCTTGGACAGCTCTTTCATCCTCGTCTCCAGGGCCGGGCCAAGCGCGATCCGGCCGCAGACCCGGTCGATGGCCGCCTTCAGTGCGCCGCCGCGGACGCCCCGCGCCTCGCCGCAATAGGTCAGGAACTCGCGCACCGTGAGGTTGGGAAATCCGGTCGCCGACTCGGGCAGATATCCGAAACAGGCCTGGGCCGCCCGGGGCGCGCGGCCGATGTCGTGGCCGCAGATGAGCGCGGTCCCGGAGACCGGCCGCAGAAACCCGGTCAGGAGCCGCATCGTCGTCGTTTTGCCGGCGCCGTTGGGCCCCAGGAAGCCGGCCACGGTGCCGGGCTCCACGGTGAACGAGATGCCGTCGACGACGAGACGACCGCCGAAGTGCATGGAAAGATTCCGGGCCTCGATCATGGTCCTGAAGGGTAAAGGAAAAGACGGTCGTGCCGCTTTAAAGACCCGCCCGCGTGGATGTCAATACCCGAGAAATCCGGCGGTGATGAAAATGCCGACGCTCACCCAGGCCATGGCATAGCCGGTGCGGAGCACGAAGCGGCCGATCCGGGGATCGACCCGGGAGCCCTTGCGCAGAAGCGCCGTGCCCACCATGGCCACGGCGGCGCCGGCAATGGCAAGGGTAATGATGACCGAGCGCTGCAGTACCGCTTCCAGGAGGTCCATGGAACGACGCCCACGTGTAGGAAATCCCACCGAGCGCTCCTTGGTATTACCCCATGCGCTTGGAGTAGGCCTCGACGAAGTCGGCCTGGTCGCCCGACCGATTGAAGCTCTTGAGCGCCTCTTCGTGCAGAATCTCCAGCGCCTGGCGCTTGTACCCGTAGGCCTCCGGAGAACTCAGCATCTCGAAAGTCCGCGGCCGCGGCAGATTGATGTCGATGATCTCGCGGATCGTCGTCGGCCGGTTGCTGAGCACGACCAGCCGGTCGGCGACAAAGATCGCCTCTTCGATCTCCGAGGTCACGAACAGGTTGGTCCGCCTGTTTTCCTCGAAAAGCCGCGAGAAGAACTCCTGCATCAGTTCCCGGGTCATGGCATCGAGGCCGCGGAACGGCTCGTCCATGATCAGCAACAGCGGACGGTTGATCATCGCCTGCGCCAGCTCGGCGCGCCGCTGCATGCCGCCCGAAAGATGCAGCGGGTACTTGTCCTTGAACTCGCCCAGGCCGACCTTTTCCAACAGGCGGTTGGCTTCCTTCTTCACCTCCGCGCGCGGCATGTCGCCGCGCAGGTTGGGGCCGAAAATGACGTTCTTGTACGCGGTCAGCCAGGGCAGAAGCGCCGTTTCCTGGAACACCACCATGCGGTCGTGGCCGGGCCCGGTAATGCGCTTGCCGTTCAACAGGATCTCGCCGGTATCCGGCTTCTCGAAGCCCGCCACCAGGTTGACCAGGGTCGTCTTGCCGCAGCCCGAGGGGCCGACCACGGCGGTCAGCTCCCCCGCCTTGAGGACCATGGTGATATCGCGGATCACCTCCTGGCGTTCCCATTCGTCGCCGTAAGACTTGCTGACCTTCTTCAGCTCCACGGTCGCCTTGCCGACGGCCGTGGCGGGCGTGCCGGGCGCCTCGTTCGCCGTGGGTGTAACCGGTTGCTGCATGATGTCGTCCCTCCGCCGCGGATTTAGAACAACCGCCGCCAGGGCATGCACACACTGCCCAAGTAGCGGATGGCACTGCTGGAGAGATACCCGGCGATGCCGATGCTGATCATGCCGACGATGACCTGCTCGATGGAGCCGCCCATGAAGGAGCTCCAGATGAAGAAACCGAGCCCGCCTCCGGCCTGCTGGCCGCCGCCCGAGATCATCTCGGCCGCCAGCACCACCTCCCAGGTGATGCCCATGCCGACCGCGGCGCCGGTGAAGATGGACGGCAGCGTCCCCGGCAGGATGATCCGCCGGAACAGGTCCCACTGGCTCGCCCCCATGGACTGGGCGGCCCGCAGATAGCGGCCGTCGATGGATCGGGCGCCGCCGAGCACGTTGATCACGATGGTGAAAAAAGCGCCGAGGAAGGTGACGAAGGTGATCGACAACTCGGTCGTCGGCCAGAATATGATCGCCGCCGGAACCCACGCCAGGGGCGGAATCGGCCGCAGCACCTCGAAGGGCGGGAAGAAGACGTCACGGAAATACTTATTGACGGCAAGCGCCAGACCGAACGGGATGCCTATGACCTGGGCGATGGCGAACCCGAGAAATACGCGGAAGGTGCTCAGATACCAGCTTTCCCAATACCCGGGCTGGGGGAGGATATCCATCCACACCGCCATCACGTCGCTCGGCGGCGCGACCTTCCCGATCCACGGTATCTGGTACCCGAACCAGCCTTTCCACTGCGAGCACACCTCCCAGAACAGGATGAAGCCGACGATGGCGACAATGCCGCGCCACAGTGTCGTGTTCTCCAGCAACTTCTGCAGCCGGGTGCGCCTCAGGGGGACGGCTCTCCCGGGACCGGGCGCGACGGCCGCGTGCACTGTCGGGTGCTCTGCCATTCGACTCTCCCGATCCTCAGGCCAATTCGCGCTCGCCCGCCTCGAAGGCCTTGATGGCTTCTTCGTGGACGGCGCCTTTCGCCTCGGACACGAGCAGGCGAAACTCCTCCGACCCCAGCAGGCGATAGTCGCGCGGGCGGGGAATCTTGACGTCGACGATCTTCTTGGTCTTCGCCGGGCGGGTGGTCAGAACGACCACGCGGTCACCAAGGAAGATCGCCTCTTCCAGGTCGTGGGTGATGAAAAACATCGTGACCTTGGTGCGGTCGTACATCTCCAGGAGGGCCTCGTGCATGATCGACTTGGTGAGCGCGTCCATGGCCCGGTAGGGCTCGTCCAGCAGGAGCACCTTCGGATCGTTGATCAGCGCGCGCACGATCTCGGCGCGCCGCGCCATGCCCGAGGAGACCTCGCCCGGAAACTTTTTCGCCATGTCGGCGAGCCCGGCTTCGGCCAGCATGTCCGCCGCCTTTTCCAGGGCTTCCGCCTTGCCCATGGTCTCCTGGACGATCGGACCGTAGGCGACGTTTTGGAGCAGCGTCTTCCAGGGAAAGAGGGCGCCGTTCTGGAATACGACCACCCGGTCGGCGCCCTGGTCGGCCAGGGGTTTTTCCGGGCCGCACAGCAACTGACCGTCCAGGTAGATCTCCCCGAAGGTGATGGAATGGAACCCGGCGATGGCGTTCAGCAGAGTGGTCTTTCCACAGCCCGACGGGCCGACGATCATGCACACCTCGCCGGCCGCGATCTCCAGCGAACAGTCGTCCACCGCCATCACGTTGACCCCTTCCGGGTCGTAGATCTTGGTCACGTTGCGGATGCTGATGGCGCCCCTGGTCGCCTTCGCCGCCGGCGCCGGCGCTTGCGCCGTGATCCCGGCGCCCGGCGTTTCGGTCGCGCTCTCGGGCATCACCGCCCCTCCAGGGCCAGGGCGCGGATCCGCCACTGCATCATCCGGTTGCCGACCGCCCTGACCATCGCCGAGGTCGCCCAGCCGACAAAGCCCAGGGTGATCATGGCCATGACCATGGAGACGTATGTGTTGATCATGTACGAATCCATGATCATGTAGCCGAGGCCGTAATCGCCCGAGATCATCTCGGCCGCCACCAGGGAGAACCAGGCAACGCCGACGCTGATCTGCAGGCCGGTGAAGATAAAGGGCATGGCCCCCGGCAGCACCACGTGCCAGAAAACGTGCCGCGGCTTGGAGCCCAGGCACCCCGCCGCGCGGAAATAGGATTCATCGATGGAATCCACGCCCAGGAGTGTGTTGAGGGTGGTGACGAACAGGGATGCCAGGGTGGCCAGGAAAAGGATCGGCGTCTCGAAGCCCGAGAACATGATGATCGCCAGCGGCACCCAGGCGAGGATGGGAATCGGCCGCAGGGTCTCGAGGATGGGGAAGGAATAGTCGCGGAACCTTTTCGACCACCCCATGAACAGGCCCAACGGCACGCCGATCCCGGTGGCGATGCCGAAGGCGATCAGGATGCGCCGGCAACTGACGTAAATGTTGATGAGATAGGCCTCGGTGAAAAGCGACATCCCCCAGGCGGGGTCCGGGCTCAGCCACTCGGTGATCACCTCTATCGGCCCCGGTATCTTCTCGAAACGGGGAACCTTCAAGATCTCGGTCAACAACGAGTAAGTGACCAGCCATAATGCCACGCCGAAGACCATCAGGTATGGCGTCGGCGTCTTTACGCTGCGCCGCGCCCGGTACCAGGCCAGCCTAAGGCCCGTCGGCGGCGGCTGGACCGTATCCATGCCGGAGGTGTCGGCGACTCGCTCGCTCATTTCTTTTCTTTTCTGTCCGCCCTGCCCGTCGTCCCCACCCCCCGGCGGTGCGCCCGCCGGGACGGCGATTAGGACGACGCGTCAATTTAACGAAATACGCACACTCGGAAAAGGCCCCCCGGCGGGTGCCGGGGGAGGGTGGCCCCGGACGCGGGGTCCGGGGCCACCTCCTGCCGATCGGCGTCCGGCCTATCCCTTATAGGCCGAGTCAGGTTGCTCCTTCACCGATCCGATGGGGCTCGTCAGCCCGCGCGCCTTGAGCACGTCGCGCGCCACCTGGTCCCAAACGGATTCTTTGCGCAGCACCGCGTTGGGCACCACCTTCCTGCCGTGCAGGAACTTGGTGGCGGCACTGACCAGGGCCGATGCCTTCTTGTTGAAGATGAAATCGAAGATGTTTTTATCCGGGCCGCCGCCGATCTCGGGCGGGTTCTTCCCGTAGAGCGAGGCCCACAGGACCCTGCGGGGCATGCCCTCGGTCTGATCGTCGGCCATCCGGGCCACTTCGCTGGCGTTGCTCAGGTCGATCAGGTAGAGCTGCGCGTCCAGCTCGGCCTCGAGCCAACCCCGGTGCACGTCCGGACGGGTCTGGATGAGCTCGTTGAGCATGACCAGGAAACCGGCATCGCCGCCTTCAACGCCCTTGAAGCTCTCGCCGCTGGCGGCGCGCCGGGCGATCCCGGCAAGCTGGATCTTGGAGGCCGTCGGCTCCCAAATGACCGCCGCGTCGAGTTTGTTGTTGCGGAAGCTCGAGGTGATCACCTCGATGTTCATGTTGAGGTACTTCCTGGGCTTGATGCCCGCCTGCTCGAAAGCCCACCGTCCGAAGCGGTCGGTGCAGGCGCCATGGGGGGCGGCGACGAGCTTGCCGTCCATCCACTTGACCGCCTCCATGCCGTTCTTGAATTTGGGCGCGTCGTTGCGCACCAGGAATATGTTGCACTGCTGGCGCGAGGTGCCGAGAACGGCGATCATGCGCATGTCCACCTTCTTGAACTTGGTGGTCGAGACGATGGCCGGCATGTCGCCCATGTAGCCGAGATGGTTCTTTTCGCCGATCAGCTTGCCGACGATAACCGAACCCTGCAGGCCGATATCGAACTGCGCGGTGGAGCCTTTCGGCAGGTACTTCTTCCAGATCTGTTTGCCGTTGATCACCACCCCGGACCAGGACTGGGTGTAGTACGGCTGATACCCGACCACCAGTTTGACCGCCTCGCCCGGTTTACCGAAGCCCACCTCCGCCGACGCCACCGTCGACAGCCCGAAGGTCAGGGCCGCGGCGGCGGCCGTGACCCCCACGAATTTCAATGCAGTAGTCGACATGTTTCCCGTAGTCATGTTTCCACCTCCCTGGAAATCTACGCAGCCGAATTTTCGCCATTTCGGCCAATTCGGCTGCGGGGTCTGCCCCGCGCGGCCAACGTTGGCGCCGCGCGGACAACCGCTTGGAACGCCTGTATCGAGTTCCCGTTTCCTCCCCCGCCCGTCTGAAACACGTTGAGCCGTATCCTTCCCGGCCCCTCATCCTAACCGGCCGGGATCAATGTGTAGGACCTAATCTCCTCAATGACCTTAATACTACACTTACTGCCGCGATGCCGGTGGATTCGCCCGGTGGCCGCGGATTTCCGCTTCCGGGGCTCCTTCTTTGGCACAGGTTTTCCGGCCACTACGGCGCGGAACCCCCCCTTGACCAGCCGGTTCTGCCCGGCATCCATTACTCCGAGCCAATGAGGCGATAGCTGCAAGCCTTTACAGACAATGCCTTACGGGTTGATTTGTAAAATTTTTATTCGCGATGACTTAATATGTTCCGGCTATGGTCGCTCCTGGAACGTGGATATTTGCACCCGATGCACAGGGTGGAGTATCCTGCGCCGGGCCTGAATGCCGGTTGGGCGCGGGCGCAGCGGAAAGCAGGGTGTTCCTGGGGTTTGGCGCCGCATCGCCTCGGTCTATCGCCTCATAAAAACCTTTGACTTTACCTCTTGCCGCCAGTTTCGGATGTTTTCCGGCGAGATCGTGACCGATGGGCGGCGCGATCTGTCCGCGCCCGCCGTCGGTATCACGCGTCCGCCCGCCGGGCCGGCCGAGAGAGTTGGAAGGATTGAAAGAACCCGATGCCGAAGAATGACATGACGCCAAAGAGCGACATAGAGATAGCCCGGGTGGCGGATATGCTGCCGATCGCGGAGGTGGGCGCCAAGCTTGGGATTCCCGCTGAGGCGCTCATCCAGTACGGGCCGTACAAGGGAAAGGTATCGTTCGAGTTCATCGACGGCCTGGCCGGGCGGCCGGACGGCAAGCTGGTCCTGGTTACCGCGATCACGCCGACGCCGGCGGGCGAGGGCAAGACGACGACGACGGTGGGCCTGGGGGACGCGCTGAACCGGCTGGGCAAGCGGGCGACGATCTGCCTGCGCGAGCCTTCGCTCGGCCCCTGTTTCGGAATCAAGGGAGGGGCGGCCGGGGGCGGCTATGCGCAGGTGGTGCCCATGGAGGACATCAACCTGCATTTTACCGGCGACTTTCACGCCATCGGGGTGGCGAACAACCTGCTCTCCGCCTTGATCGACAACCACATCTACTGGGGCAACGGGCTCGGCTTCGATCTGCGGCGGATATCGTGGCGCCGGGTGGTGGACATGAACGACCGGGCCTTGCGCTCGATCACCTGCGGCCTGGGCGGGGTGGCCAACGGCTTCGCCCGCGAGGACGGCTTCGACATCACCGTGGCCTCGGAGGTGATGGCCATTTTCTGCCTGGCCACCGATCTCAAGGACCTGGAGGCGCGCCTGGGCAAGATCGTGGTCGGGCAGACGCGGGGGCGGGAACCGATCCACGCCCGCGATCTGAAGGCGCCGGGTCCGATGAGCGTGTTGTTGAGGGACGCGCTGCCGCCCAACCTGGTGCAGACCCTGGAGAACAACCCGGCATTCATCCACGGCGGGCCCTTTGCCAACATCGCGCACGGGTGCAATTCGGTGATCGCCACCAGGACGGCGCTCAAATTGGCCGACTACGTGGTCACCGAGGCCGGCTTCGGGGCGGACCTCGGGGCCGAGAAGTTCTTCGACATCAAGTGCCGCAAGGCGGGTCTGAAGCCGGATGCGACGGTGATCGTGGCCACGGTGCGGGCGCTCAAGATGCACGGCGGCGTGGGCAAGGACGAACTGGGCCGCGAGAACGTGGCGGCGGTCACGGCGGGCTGCGCCAATCTGGCGCGGCACCTGGAGAACATCAAGATCTTCGGGGTTCCGGTGGTGGTCGCGATCAACCGGTTTATCAATGACACCGAGGCCGAGCTGGAGGCGATCCGGGCGAGCGCCCGGGAGCAGGGCGCGGCGGCGGTCGTATGCACCCACTGGGCCGACGGCGGGGCGGGGACGCAGGAGCTGGCCGAACAGGTGATCGAGCTGGTCGAGTCCGGCGCGGCGGACTTCACGCCGCTTTACGAGGACTCCCTTCCGCTCTGGGACAAGGTGGAGCGCATCGCGACCCGCATTTACGGGGCCTCGGGGATCGACGCCGACGCCCGGGTGCGCAAGACCTTCGACGAGCTGCAGGGGACCTATGGGCACTTCCCGGTGTGCATGGCCAAGACCCAGTACAGCCTGTCCGCCGATCCGGCCCTGAAGGGCGCCCCCAGCGGCCACGTGGTGCCGATCCGCGACGTGCGGGTGTCGGCCGGGGCCGGGTTCGTGGTCGTCGTCACCGGCGCCATCATGACCATGCCCGGCCTGCCGCGCACGCCGGCGGCCGACACCATCTGCCTCGACGACCAGGGCCGGATCGAAGGCCTGTTCTGAGGGGCCCGGGCCCGAAACCGGCGGCTGCGGGCGATCGGGGCGACCCGAGGCCAGCGCGGGATCGGGCGCGTTGTTGCCGTGTCACGACCCGCACGGCCCGCCCGCGGGGCGGGAGGGATGTCCCGATTCAACGATCCATAGGATTGTTGACCCAATTTTATCCTTGACTGACGGGTGGACGATTCGCATACCATAAACCGCCCAGCCAACGCGGCGCTTCGGGCGCGCCGAAATCGGCGCGCGGCGCGGCCGCCGGCCCGCGGAATTGAGGCTTTGTGGCGTCTATCAACCGATAAGAACTTTCGAATTTAACCGATCAATCCGACTTCCTAAGCTGTCAAGCTAAGCTGTCGAGGTCAGGGACTGTCAATGGCTGCCCAAGGGTGGTGGCGGGAAGAAAACCGATCGCCAGGGCGAAGGTTCCCGACAGGGTGTATTGTCGTTTTGCGCAATCTTTAAGGAGCGGATCGGGCCCGATCCCATGCGAAGGCGCCAAAGGCCAGTCATAAGGCCAGCCGAGACGACGTAGGAATGCGACGCGCAGGAGTGCGATCAGCAAAGGAGACGAGAAATGCCGGCGAGAAATCACAAACAGTGGATCGCGACACCGCCGTTGAAATCCGATGAGTGGGTCGACAGCCGCATCTATACCGACCCCGACATCTTCGAAGAAGAGCTCGAGAAGATCTTCAAGAAGACCTGGATTCCGCTCTGTCACGAATCCGAACTTTCCGAGCCCTTCGACTTCCGCACCTTCACCATCGCCCGCGAACCGATCATCGTGACCCGGGCGCCGGATAACAAGGTCAGGGCCTTTCTCAACGTCTGTCCGCACCGGGGCAACATGATCGAACGCCGGCCGTCGGGCAGCTTCCTCGAGGGCGAGCCTTCGGGCACCCCCAAGAACATGACCTGCATGTTCCACGCCTGGCAGTTCGACATGAAGGGGAACTGCGTCCACATCTCGCGCGAGAAGGAAGGATACCAGGACCGCATCAGGAAAGAGGACCAAGGCCTGCGCCGGTTGCGCTGCGAGGTCCAGTTCGGTGGCTTCGTCTGGGTCTGCCTCGACGACAACATGAGCCAGTCGGTCGAGGACTGGGCCGCCGGATGCTTCGACTGCATCCGCGAGGCGATAGAGACCGAGCCGCTAGAGGTTTTCCACTACCACAAGGCCATCATCAACTGTAACTACAAGTTGTGGCACGACACCAACAGCGAGTTCTACCACGACTACATGCACTACCATAACCGGATCACCGGCTTCAACGACGAGTACTTCGCCCGCAAGAACGTAGTTTTCGACAACGGCCACGTCAATGTCAACACCTTCGAGGTGAAGTACGACGAGTACGAGGGCTTCGAATCCCGCGCCGAGCTGTCCTTCCCGACGTTCCCGCCGAACCAGTGGTACATGATCGACATGTTCCCGGGCATGAACTTCAACCTGCGCGGCTCGGCGTTGCGGGCCGACACCGTGACCCCGCTGGCGGCGGACAAGGTGATGATCGAGTTCCGCGGACTGGGTCTCAAGAGCGACACGCCCGAGGAGCGGATGATCCGCGTCAATCACCATAACTCGATCTGGGGCCCGTTCGGCCGCAACCTGCACGAGGACCTGATCGGGGTGACCGGCCAGGGCTCGGCGATGCAGACGGGCTCCGACGTGCGCCGCATCCTGCACGGCCGTCGCGAGGACAACCTCATTCACGACGAGGTCGGCATGCGCCATTTCTATAAAGAGTGGGGCAAGTGGATGAACCGGATGCCGAGCGACCCGATGAAAAAGTACATGGCGGCCGCCGAGTAGGCGCCGGGCGGGAGACGAATTCGGAGGAATATTCCATGAGCGCGAACGCAACCAAGATCGCCGATGCCGTGAAGGACACGATCTACAGATCGTGCCTGCTGCTCGACGACGAGAAATGGGGCGATTTCCTGGAGCTCTGCGAGGAGGACTTCCAGTACGCGATCAAGGCCTACAGCCCGGAAATCAAATACGACATGACGTATTTCAGGGGCGACCGGAAAGAGCTCAAGACGATGCTCGATATGCTGCCCAAGCACAACACCGATCACTCGCCGCTGAAGCGCCACGTGACGGTCTATACCGTCGACGTCGACGAGGACGGCAAGACGGCGACGGCGGTGACCTCGCTGGTCGTCTACCAGAACATGCTGGACGGCATCAACTCGCACGTCGATGCCGGCGAGAACCATCTGTTCTTGATCGGCAAGTACATCGACAAATTCAGGATGGAAAACGGCAGGGCCAAGTTCTTCGAGCGCGAGGTCAGGCTCGATACGCGGCGGCTCGACAAGGGCACGCACTGGGTCATCTGACCCCGGTACCCTCCTATTGTGATAGAGGGTACTAGGCCGCCCTGTCGCCGGGGGTTTTTGCACCCGGGTGTGGTCCGAAACACCAGACTATCCCCGGCGGGCAAGGCGGACGCCCGCCGCCTTCACTGGCGAATTCGGGAACGGGACATGGACAGCGGCGGTCGAAGTGCGTATGGAAACGCATAATCCGCCAGGGCAGCATGCGAACAGGGAATGAGTTGGAAACGGGTCTGCGCGGCCGGAGAGGTCGCGGAAAACACCTTCAGGAAATTCGAGGTCGACGGGATCGCGGTCATCGTCGCCAACGTCGGTGACGGGTATCGCGCCTTCCCGCCGCTGTGTCCCCATATGGCGGAGCCCCTCGTCGAGTCCGGCATTTACGAAGACGGCGTGCTGACCTGCACGAAGCACCTGTGGCAATGGAACCTGCGCACCGGAGACATGGTGGGATTGGCCGAGAGGAAGTTGCTCATGTACGAGGTCAAGCGCGAGGGCGACGACGTTCTGGCCTACATTGAACGCGAGCTGGCCTACGAATACCATGAGGAAGACGAACTGGACGACGACGATTTCTTCAGTGGCGACTGATACCAAGGGGCGCGCCGCCTCCCCCGCGAAGATCGATCATCCTGTCCACCGCGACACGGCATCGAGCGGCCGCCCGGTCATGAAAGTCACGATCCAGAGCAAGAGCGGGGAATTAAGCTTCGAGTGCGAGGTCGGCGAGAACCTGCTTTATGCGGGTCTGCGCAATGGCTTGTCGCTGCCGTACGAATGCGCCACCGGGACCTGCGGGACCTGCCGGGCGCGGGTGATGGAGGGCGAGCCCGAGATCGGCTGGAGCGAGGCCCCGGGCCTGTCCTACGTAAAGCAGGAGAAACGCGAGGTCCTGATGTGCCAGGCGACGGCGCAGGGCGACTGCACGCTCCGCGTCCCGGCCAAGGTGGCGGACGGCGGCGGACGCGGCGTGGCACCGGAATACGGCACCGGGACGATCGCCAGGGTCGAGAAGCTCACCCACGACGTGATGGTTTTCGCGGTCGATCTCGACACGCCCATGCGCTTCGACGCCGGGCAGTTCGTCGTCGTCGAGACCGGGGCGGTGCCGGGCGGACGCGCCTATTCGATGATTAATTACGAGGACGGTGCCGCGGTGCTGGAATTCGTCGTCAAGCAGAAGCCGGACGGACGATTCTCGGACTGGCTGTTCGGCGACGACCGTACCGGCGAGACGGTGCGGATTTTCGGACCCCTGGGACGCGCCACCTTCCACCCCGAGGAGGGCAAGAACGTCCTCTGCATCGGCGGCGGTTCGGGTATCGCCGGGATAATGTCGATCCTCGCCAAGGCGGCCGGGGAAGGATATTTCAGCGACCGCAGGGGCTACGTCTTCTTCGGCGTGCGCACGGCGGAGGACACCTTTTTCATGGACGAGTTGTCGGCCCATGCCGCCGCCGCACCGGACAACCTCGAAGTCGTGGTGGCGCTGTCGGACGAGGACGTGCCGCCGGCACTGGAACGAAAGTACTCCGCGCTCACCTTCGCCACCGGGCTCGTCCACACGGTCGCGGCCGAGCGCATGGCGGGCCGCTGGGACGACCTCATCGCTTACGTCGCCGGCCCGCCGCCAATGGTCGACGGCGCGCTCAGGATGCTGATCATCGAGGCGCGGCTGCCGGGCACCGACATCCGTTACGACAAGTTCGGATGATACCGACGAGGGAAAGAACCATGGTCACCGTTGACGCGCTCAGAAACACCGAACTGTTCCAGGACCTGTCCGACGAGACGCTGGGGGCCATCACCGGCCTCGCCAAGGTCGCGTCCTACGAAGACGGCGACAGCATCTACGAGCTTGGCGACGACGCCGACGATCTCTATCTCGTCGACAGCGGCCGCGTCAGGTTCTCGCTCGGCGTCGGCAACCGGCCCCTTGCCTCGGGCTCGGTGATGACCGCCGGCACGATATTCGGCTGGGCCGCGTTGCTCGAGGCGCAACCGCGCCGGCTGGCGACCGCCACCTGCCTGGAACCCTCAACGGTGCTCGCCATCAACGGCCGCGCGCTGCTGCAAATCTTCGACCGCGACACGGCGGCGGGCTACACGGTCATGCGGCGCCTGGCCGCCATGATCGCGCGCAACTTCATGGAAACCCTCTCCAGCTGACGGCGGCCCGCCGCGGCGGCTTGGCGCCACCATGACCGGCAACCGGTATTATTCCGCCGCCGCCCCTTCAAGCTGCTCCAGCTTCGAATCCCAGCCGACGGTCTGGGCGAACTTTCGAAGTTCGTCCTTATCCATGTAGACCGTGTGTTCCGGCCCCGGATAGGCGCGGCTGCGCACGTCCGCCATGTAGCGCGTGATGACGTCCTCGATGATCGGGATCAGGTCGGTGTAGATCTTGGAATGGCGCGGCACGTGCTCTTCCCACAGGTGGAACAGGTCGGAACTGATGATGTGCACGCCGTGCGCCTTGTTCCCGGCGCCCAGGCTGATGACCGGCACCGGCAGGGTCTCGGTCAGGTATTCGCAGACCTCTTCGGTGGTCACCTCACAGAGGATCGAGAAGCAGCCTGCATCGACGAAGGCCCTGGCGTCGTCGATCATTTCCTTGGCCCTGTCGGCGGTCTTGCCCTGGGCGAAGAAGCCGCCGAGCTGGGGCATGCGCATCGGCGTAATGCCGATATGGCCCTGCACCGGAATACCCGCCTTGACGATGGCCTCGATGTTTCTCGCGTGGTGCTGGTTGCCCTCGCATTTCATCACTTCCGCGTTCGCTTCATGGACGAAGCGCCCGGCGTTTTCGACCGCCTGTTCGGGCGAGACGTGGAAGCTCCAATAGGGCATGTCGACCATGCGCAAGCCGTACTGGCTGCCCCGGTCGATGGCCTGGGCCATAATCATGACCTCGTCGAAGGTGACGGACACGGTGCTTTGATGGCCGAACAGGATCATCCCCCCGGTATCCGACACGCAGAGGATGTCCATGCCAAGCCGGTCGGAGATCACCGCCGTGCGATAATCGTAAACCGCCATCTGTGTGATCGCCTCTCCCTCACGCATTTTTTTCTGCAGCGTGCGGATGGTTATCTTTCTTCTCCGTTTTTCTCCCTGGCTCACGTGTTGTCCTCCCTGTATGAACGCGAAGCTTTATCAAGCCGACGATACCTGCCTTGGTGACACTCCTTGGTGACACTGCGCGCACGGTCCGCGGTCCGACGCGACCGCTCCCCCGGCGCCGCGGCCCCGATCGCGCATTGCCTGCGTCTTCGCCGCTCACCTGCCAATGCAAGCAAAACCAAACGATATATTTAACCGTTCCAGGAAGATCATGCATATACCTTTTGCCTATCGGACAAACACCCGCGTCTATTATACCAAGGGGCGTCGACCCCCGACCCTGCTCAGCGCCGGCGGGTCCGGGCAACCGGCCAGCCCCGGCGCGGTTTCTTTTTTGCCGGATCGTAGAACGGCAGCGGCGCGATGCGAACATCGCCGAAGTCTCCCCGCGGATCGACCGCCGTTCGGCCGACGCCGTCGTCTCCCGCCCGCACGTACCCCAGGCCGAGGGTGCCCCCGGCGATGGGGCTATGACAGGCCGAGGTGACGGTGATCTCCCCGGGCGCCGCCGGCAGGGCGATCCCCGGGTCCGGCCGCCACAACACCGGCGGCTCGGGCGTCTCGGCGCGGAAGCAGACCAGGCGCACCCGGGCGTCGTCCGCGGTCTCCCCGGCGAAGCGCGCGAGGCCGACCTCGTGCGCCCTTACCGGCACCACGAATTCGTTGGCGAACAACAGGAACCCGGCCTCGATCCGCAAGGTGTCCGCGGCGGCGAAGCCGGCCGGCCGGACCCTTTCCGCCAGCGCCGACCAGACCCGGTCCGCTTCGGCCTTCGGGCAGACGATCTCCAATCCGGCCTCGCCGGTGTAGCCCAGGCGCCCGATCAGGCAGGACACGCCGGCGATCCCGGCGCCGCCGTGGCCGAAGTAGGGCAGGCCCGCCAGGGAGGCCCCGGTCAGCCCGTCGAACGCCTCCAGCGCCCGCGGCCCCTGCACCGCGAAGATCGCGGTTTCGGAACCTAGATCCGCGACCGCCGCGCCGCCGGCGGCAGCCAGGGTATCGATGTCCCGGCGGCGGCCGCTCATAACCTCGTAGCGGCCGCCGCCCAGGTTCCAGATGGTCAGATCGGAAACCAGAACACCGTCGGCACCGGCGCCGAGGGCGTAGCGGATGCGCCCCTCCGCCAGGTCGTCGAGCCGCCGCGCCGTCAGGGCGCCGATGGCGGTGAGCGCGCCGGGCCCGGACACCCGGGCCCGCTGCACGAAGGAGAAATCGAACAGCGCGCAGGCCTCCCGGCAGGCCCGCCATTCGCCCTCGGCGTCGCCGTAGTCGGCGACGAGCCCCGCCACGTCGAACCCGGTCACGACGGCGGCCACCGGCTCAAGCGCGGCCTGCGAAACCAGGTACGAAGCAAGGGCGCAGCGGTGTTCATTAGTTGGCGTCGATGCCGGTTTGGCTGGAAAAAACGCTTCGTAATAGTTAATATCTATCATTATCGACCACATTGGCCGATACCAAAAGGACCAAGCGTTTCGGCCGCTCCGGCGACGGTCGTGAAAGCGCGCCGAGGCGAGGGAGTATCGTTATGTTCTTGCGCCAGTTCGAATACCTGGTGGCGGTGGCCGAGGAGCAGCATTTCGGCCGTGCGGCCGAGCGCTGCCACGTCTCCCAGCCAAGTTTGTCAAACGGCATCAAGCAATTGGAACTTGAGCTCGGGGTCCCCATCGTGCGCCGGGGCCAGCGCTTCCACGGCCTCACGGCGGAAGGCTGGCGGGTCGCCGAATGGGCCAGGCGGGTGATCGCCCACCGCGACGCCATGCGCGACGAGCTCGCCCTGATGCACGACAATCTGCAAGGCAACCTGCGCATGGGGGCGATGCCGACCTGCTCCCCGGTGGTGCCGATGTTCACCCAACTGCTGCGGCACCGGCATCCCGGCGTCCGGGCGGACATCCAGTTCATCGGCATCGAGGCCATGAAGGTGGGCCTGGGCAACTTCTCGCTGGACGTGGGGATCACCTATCTGAACGAGAAGGACCTCTACAAGCTCAATTCCCTGCCGATTTACGTGGAGCGCCAGAGCCTGCTGGTGCCGGACACCGAGGAGTTTCGGAACCGCACCGAGATCACCTGGGCCGAGGCGGCGGAACTGCCGCTGGCGCTGCTCCGCAAGTCCATGCACGAGCGCCAGATCGTCGACAAAGCCTTCGAATCGGTGGGCTGCGAGCCCAAGCCGCACGTGGAATGCGACACATCGATCCTGCACCTGATGTTCCACGTCATGTCCGGCGCACTGATGACCATCATCCCCGGCCATTTCGCCCTCGTCCCGGGCACCTTCCCGGGCACCCGCGCGCTCGATCTGGTCGACCCGGTGATCAGCAGCCAGGTCGGACTGATATGGGCCGAGGGCGACCCCACCATGCCCATGGCCAAGGTCATGGTCTCCGTCGTGCAGGAACTACAGAAGTCGGGCGAGCTGCAGCGCAAGCTCGGCGATTTCGCCGTCGTCGACAAGGTCGCCGCTCCGGTGGACGCTTAAGGCATCGCGCCGGTACCAAGCCCCGTACCAAGCCCCGGGCCGATCCCCGAGCCGAATCCGGGCGGCGCGGCCGACCTTCGATTATTGATCTGGATCAAGGCCCCCCCCCGCCCTTGGCGGGAGGATGTAGAGGTTCGCCGTGGCCTGGCTGCGGCAGGCACGTGGATCAATTTCAAACGGGGCTGCGAGAGAACATGACCGTGAGAGAAATGGCGACGGGCATCCGGCCCCAGGTCAATCCACCGCCCTGCCGGTCACCCCGTCCGGAGGGCTGCGCCCAATGTTCCTGGGCCTATCATTGCTACGACCAGCGCCTGGGCCTGCATCATATCGCCTGGCCGGGCGTGTCGCTTGGCTTGCTGGTGGTCTTGGCCATCGTGATGTGATCGTCGGCGAGGTTGCTCTCCGGCACCGCGCCGCCCTCGGCCGCCACCACCGCCATCGGCCCCATCCGTGACCTCGCACGAGGCCGCGCCGTCCGCCGCGCCATGAACCTCGCCGGCGGGACCGACCGCCGGGGCTTCTGCACGCGCGAGGCGCCTTTTTCCTCCCCATGATCCTGCATCCGGGAGAAGGACGCGCCGCCGCCCCGACGTTCCAGTCCCGGGGCCTGCCATAGCCGGGACATATTAAGTCATCGCGAATAAGAATTTTACAAACTCCAGCGTAGGGGATTGTCTGGAGCATAGAAAAACAATCGGAACCCGGACCATGTAGGATCCGGCAGGGAAACCGAACCCCGCTCATGGGGGACACCAAGAGTAACAGGGGGGGTCATGACGAAAGAGTTGGATCTCGATTTCTACGACGCCAAGACGCGTCGTATGATCGACGCCATGCGGGTCGCCGAGGAGCAGATGCTCAAGGAGGCCCGGAGGGCGAGCAGCCCTTATATGACGGATATTACCCGGCGCCAGGTTCTTCGTGGCGCCGTAATTGTCGGGGGCGCCGCGGCGGCGGTCCCGATGTTCTCCGGCGCCGCCGGGGCGGCCGTTCCGCCGGGCTCCGCCGACTGGCCGGTGCCCGCTGACCCGACCAAGGTGCACGGGCGGGTGACCAACGCCGAGGGCGGGTACGGCTTGCGCTCGCCGTTCGAGAAAGAGGTGCGGGTTCGCTTCCCCACGGCGACCAAGGAATCGTCGTGGACGTTTACACCGCTCGAATCCGGGCAGGGGATCGTGACGCCGTCCGGCCTGCACTTCGAGCGCCACCACGGGGGCACGGCCTTTATCGACCCGGCCAAGCACGAGCTCGTCGTGCATGGCATGGTCGGAAAGGCGATGAAGTACACGGTGGAGGACCTCAAGCGGTTCCCCTCGGTGTCGAAGTTTTACTTCATCGAGTGCTCGGGCAACGGGCTCACGGAGTGGAAGAAACCCTACCTGAAAACCGTGCAAGGCACGCACGGGCTGACCAGCACCTCGGAGTGGACAGGCGTGCCGCTGTCCACGATCATGGCCGAGGTCGGGGTGAAGGAAGGCTCCACGTGGATGCTCGCCGAAGGCGGCGATTCGGCGGTGATGACGCGCAGCATTCCCATCGCCAAGTGCTGGGGCGACGCCATGCTGGCCTATAGCCAGAACGGCGAGGCGCTCAGGCCCGAGCAGGGCTACCCGATGCGCCTTTTGCTGCCGGGCTGGGAAGGCAACACCCACATCAAGTGGGTGCGGCGTCTCGAATTCTCCGACGCCCCCTTCATGACCCGCGAGGAAACCTCGAAGTACACCGACCTGCTGGACAACGGCAAGGCGCGGCAGTTCTCCTTCGTCATGGAGGCGAAGTCGGTGATCACGTTCCCGTCCGGCGAGATGCGCCTGCCGGGGCCCGGGGACTACGAGATCACGGGACTGGCGTGGTCGGGCCGCGGCCGTATCCGGCGCGTCGAGGTGTCGGTCGACGGCGGACAGAGCTGGCGGGTTGCGGAGTTGCAGAATCCGGTCCTGCCGATCTGCCATACGCGCTTCCGCAGTTGGTGGCGTTGGGACGGCAAGCCGGCGATCCTGCAAAGCCGTTGCGTCGACGAAACCGGATACACCCAGCCGACGATCAAGCAACTGGTGGACGTGCGCGGGCTTGGCGGCCATGCCAAGTTTGCGTCGATCTACCATTTCAACGCGATCCAGAGCTGGGCGGTCGACAAGGATGGGGGCGTGAAAAATGTCCACGCGTAAATGGACCATCAGGGCCTGTGCCGGGCTGGCGCTCGGCTTGGGAATAGGAATCGGCGTCGCGGGCGCCCAGGGCTTCGGCGAACGGTTTGGTTTCGGCTCAGCGGCGACGCCGGCCGACATCGCCAAGATCGACATCGACGTCATGCCGGACGGCCGTGGGGCCCCGGCGGGCCAGGGGACCGTCGACGAAGGCATGCGGGTCTACAACGACAAATGCGCCGCCTGCCACGGCGAAAACCTCGGCGGCGTCAAGGGAACCGGCGCCGCGCCGTTGGTCGGCGGCCGGGGAACGCTGAACTCGGGTAAGCCGAAGAAGACGGTGGAAAGCTATTGGCCTTACGCATCCATTCTCTTCGACTACACGAAGCGGTCGATGCCCTTCGATTCCCCGGGCACGATGACCGACAACGAGATCTATGCGGTGGTGGCCTACATCCTGAACAAGGGCAACATCATCGACAAGTCGACGGTGATGAACGCGAAGACCCTGGCCGCGGTGAAAATGCCGAACCGGAACGGCTTCATCTTCAATCCCGGCGGCGGCGGCCATCGGCCGGACGTCAGAAACTACAGATAAACTTTCGCTCACTAGGGGGGGGCATCTTCCAGGGGTGGACCCGGTCCACCCCTTTTTTTTGGGCGCGGCGCTCCTTGGTATCAGGCCCCCGCGAGGGCGGCCTGGGCAAGCTTCGCGGCAAGCCCCGCCGCCACGGCGCCCGCCGCGACAACGCTTCTCCGGATCGAGGCGAAACCGGCCACGGCGGCGCGCGGGGCGAGGCCGATCGCCCGGCCTCCCGCTTCCGTTAGAACGCGGTCCACATAGAAGACGGCGGGCGCGAAGACCGGCAACAGCGAACCGACTAAGATGCCCCGCCCCGCCGGCTCCCGGACGTAGGCGAAATAGACCTCGGCGTAATACCATTCGGTGGCGAAGCCGAAGGGAGAAAACTGGCCCCGCCAGTGGAGCCAGAGCCCGACGTGGACCGCCGCCAGCCACAAGGCGCAAACCGCTACCACCTCGGCGACGGCGAGGCCGAGTTGCCAGGCAGGGTGCGGCCGGCGTCCCGCCAGGCGCAGCACGAATACCGTCCCCATCAGGGAAAGCCATGCGGCGAGCGATACCGGCGCGGCGAAGAACCTCCCGGCGAAGGCCATCGTCTCCACCGGCGCCGGCGCGAAGACCAACGCCCCGGCGACGACGGGGACGCCGCCCAACACCAGCGCCCCGAGCACCGAGAGCCCGGCGAAGCGCAGGCTCATCGCGTTGCTGCCGAACCGGCGGCGGATGGCGCGATCGAGCCCGTCCGCCGACCGCGCCACCAGGGACGCCACCGACGGCGCCCGGGAAGGGTCCCCATCGGCGTAGCGCGCCACCGCGATGGCGGCCCAGCGATGGACGACGATCGCGCCGATGACGGCCAGGCAGTCCCAGAACAGAAACCAATCCATGTGGCGGCACCAAGGTAGTGTCCCGGGCGGCCGGCGGGCCGGGGGCAGGCGTGAACGGGGTGTTTCCGCCAACGGCCGGCGCGGCCACGGGTTCAGGCGGCGGCTTCACCGGCGAGGGTTTCGAGCTCGCGCAGCAGGTCGGTCTCGATCGGGATCCCCTCTTCGAGGCGGTTGCCCCGGCATTCCATCTCCGGTTCGCCGGGCAGATAGATGCGGGCGACGCCGGGCGCGGTCCGGCTGGCGCGGACGTCCGCCTTGAGGTCCTCGACCCGGTCCAGAAACGCCTCCGGGTCGGCGACCGCGCCGGGATCGATGGCCAGGAACAGATCGCCCTTGGTCGCCTCCTCGTCCATGCGGAAGGTGCCGCGCACGGCCTTGGCGACGGCGCCGCCGGACAGCGCCCCGGCCAGGAGATCGACCATGATCGACAACCCGAACCCCTTTGCGCCCGCGGCCGGCAGCAGGGCGCCCAGCAGGGCGGCACCGGGGTCCCGCGTCGGCCGGCCCTGGTCGTCGATGGCCCAGCCTTCGGGAATCTGTTCGCCCCGGTTCCTGGCGAGGACGATCCTGCCCCGCGCCACGTGGCTGGTCGACATGTCGAGAACGATCGGACCGCTGCGTCCGGGGACGCCGATGGACAGGGGATTGGTCCCCAGAACCTTGTCGATGCCTCCATGCGGGGCGACGCCGGATTCGGTATTGGACATGACGATGCCGATCAGGCCCTGGGCCGCCAGCCCCTCCGGATAGTATTGGAGCATGGCGATGTGGGACGCCCGTCGCACGCTGACCATGGCGATCCCGGCGCCCCGCGCCTTTTCCGCGACAAGCGCGGTGGCGACCTTGGCGACGACGGGCCCGAGCCCGCGGTCGCCGTCGATAAGGGCCGCGTTCGCCGTTTCCCGGATCACCCGGGGGGCGCACCGGGCATTGATGGCGCCCGATTCGAGGCCGATCACCCACTTGGGGACCCGCACCACCCCGTGGGAATCGTGGCCGCGGAGGTTGGCCTCGACAAGCACGTCGGTGACGAACCGGGCATCCGCGGCGCTCACGCCCCGCGCCCCGAACACCCGTTCCGTCACGGCGCGCAGGTGTTCGGCCGCGACCGTGGTCTTCGTGTCGGCGTCGCCGCTTGCCGTCATCCGGTATCCACCCGTCTAAATCCGCGCCTTGTCCATGGGCGCCGGCGCCTGGAAGGCGCCGCCTCAATCGACAGGACAAAGGGTATCGCGGATTCAGGACCGTTGGTACCGCGGAACGCCGGGAATGACTTAAACAGGGTGAACGTCCCCCGCTCTATTCGTCCTCGCCCGCGTACACGCAGCCCGCGCTGCAGGTCTCGTGCAGGACCACCTTGCTCAGGCCCGGGAGCTTCGGTTTCACCCGCTTCCAGATCCAGCGGGCAAGGACCTCGCTGGTGGGATTCTCCAGGCCCTCGATGTCGTTGAGATAGGTGTGGTCGAGCTCGCCCAGGGTGGGCTGGAAGGCGGCCTCCACCTCGGCGAAGTCCATCACCCACCCGCTGTCCGCGCCGGCCTTCCCGCGCAGGTAAAGCCCGACACGGAAGGAATGGCCGTGCAGGCGCCGGCATTTGTGGCCCTCGGGCGTGTTGGGCAACAGGTGCGCCGCCTCGAAGGTGAATTCCTTGAAAATTTCCACGCCGTTCCGTCCCGCCCCCGGCCTTTCACGGTATCCACGGTCCCCGGCGCCGCCAGCCGCAAAAGGACGCCCGGCGCCCCCCGGCCCGCCGCGCCGGGTTGGAACCCAGTGTATCCGCGCCGGGCCGGCGGTTTAAGGGAAATCCTGGCCGGCGGTGCCAGGGGCCTGTATCAGCTAAATTGCACCCATACGACGGCGTTGCGAGGTTTCCGGCCAGGAGCGCGCCGCGCCGCCTGAAAAAATTCCTCCCGGTTAAGGGATTGCTAACCTTTGGTTCCTTAAGAGTTGCACTGTGGCGTGGTCTCCGAACGGTGCGGGCAGGTGGTCCGCCGGGAGGGACAAGGATGGCCAACCGCGAAACCATGGATGCCCTTGGGAATGCCCCGCAGGGGGACTCCCGGTTTGCGCGCCTGCCGGCCTGGGTCATGGACACCCTGACCGCGGAGCAGAGAGACGCCATCCACCAGGCGGTGTGCGATCCGTCGCTGCGGCATCCACCCGTCAACATCCGCTTCAGCCTGCCGGCGCTCGGCCGGCGCTATTTTCTCACCATCATTGGCGGCGTCGAAAGGCGTGGCGCCCAGCGCCGGGCCCAGGAACGGACGAGACACCCCCTGCGCACCATCGCCAACTTCCTGTTTTTCCTCTTCGTGGGCGCGCTGATCTACGTCCTTTCCGTCGCCAGCCTTCTCCTGCACGGCTCCTTCGTCAATTTCTAGGCGCGGCTCCCGGCACCGGGCCGCGATTGCCGTGCGAATGTCACGGGAGGAGGACCGCATGCAGGTCCAGTTCCTCGGCCCGGCCGATGCGTTCGGCAGCGGCGGGCGCCCGCCCGCCTTATACCAATGGATAATTCTCTTACCGGACGGCGGCGTGGCATCCTGGGGGCACGTCATCAACGGTGGGCATGGAATGGACGCGGCATACGACAAAACCCAGATCGCCAGACTGGTGGAGATGGCACAATCGCCCGAACACGCGATGGTCCTGGTGGCGACCACCTTTCCCGGACTGTCGCCGGACCAGGTGCGCGAAGCGGTGGAAGGCGCGCGCCTCGACCCGCCGCACCGGGAAGACATCCACACCGGATAGACGCCGGAGGACGGCGGGGCGTCCCCGGCGGCGACCATCTGGGCGGCGGCCAGGGTCGTCCAGCCGAAGCCGATGCGCAGGCCGGTGAGAATCCCGGCAGGGCGCCCCTCACCCGGCAAGCGGAACCGGCTTGAAAGGGCTCCGGCACGGGTGCGGAGCGCCGGTCATCCAGTGAACATCTCCGTCCCCGCCCGTTAGCCGCGACACCATGGAGGCGGTGGTCTGCATCTCTCCGTGCATGCAGATGCCGCTCTCGTGGTGGCGCAGGATGTCCATCATGGTCTCGGGCGTGAAGCCGCCGGGAGGGTTCTTCAGCAGCCGGCGTCCCCATGCCTCCCGCGAGCCGGGCGCCGGTTCCCCCCCGGCGCCGCCGAACGCGGCGGCGAAATCGAACGCGCCGGTCCCCCCATAGAGCCCCTTTTCCGCCGCCCGCTCGGCCAGGTTTTCCGAGGCCAGGTCGAAGCGCGCGCGGATGGAAAGCGCGTTGGAGATGTTGCGCACGCCCGTCGTGATCCGCTCCGCGGCCCAGAACCCGGCGGCCGTCTCCAGGACCCAGGCTTCCCGCCGGTCGGCGATGAGGAAGGAATTGTGATAGGCGAACCCGGGGTCGTTCTCGGCGCAGGCGCCGCCCTGGCCGTGCTCCTCCAAAAGGCCGGTGATGATCTCGAGCGCCCGCAACGCCGTGTCCCCCCGCTCCAGGCCCAGGCGCACCAGGTCCATGCCCAGCAGCGCCGGCGGCCCCAGGTCCTCCCGCGTCCACACCGCCTCGTTGCCGATGACGACGCCATGCTCGTTGGCGCCCATCTCGGCGCCCCACATCCAGTCGGGCCGGGAGAGCAGGACGGCGCAGGTGACCGGGGCCTGCGCGATCTCGATGTAGGTGCAGCGCACCCTCGCGCCCGCATCGTGCCGGCGTCCCGGATAGCGGACGACGGTCTGCGCCTCGCCCCGGGGCCGGTCGCTGTTCTTGCCGAAAATGACGCACCCGTCGGCGGTCACCGGCGGCAGCGCGACGAAGGTGTCACACATTTTCCTCGCTCCTGCCGGTGTCTCCGGCTCAGAACTCCCGGCCGATCCTGGCGTCCAGCGACAGGCGCCCGCCGCCGCGGATGAAAATGGCGATGCACAGACAGGCCCACATCAGGGGGTACTCGTAGCCGCCCTTGTTCCAGAAGAACCCGTTGACCAGGTGGACCTTGAAGGCGGCGACGCACATCAGGACGAACAGCGCCGCCGCCGCCGGCCGGGTCCACAGGCCGATCACCAGAGCCAGGCCGCCGAAGAACTCGGTGGCGCCCACCAGGTAGGCCATTGGCAACGCCGGCTCGAGGCCGATCTTGGCGAAGAAG
>JADFHR010000157.1 GCA_022567015.1 Pseudomonadota bacterium | reverse complement strand
CCACGTATGGGCTCAATTGCACCGGCATCTACAAGCTCGATCCGCCTTTGGAACTGACCGCCTCTTCCTCCGCGTCGGGACGGGCGGTGGGTTCCGGCCGGGGCATCGACAGGCTCTTTGATTTGCTGGAGGAGACGGCGGATGACTATGACGCCGTCGCTATTTCGTCGCTGATCGGCGTGCCCGACGGTTTTCACGAAAAGTATTTCAGTAGCGGCGGAACCATGATCAATCCCTGGGGCGGCATCGAAGCCATGCTGACCCACGCGGTATCGCATTGCTTCAATGTGCCGTCGGCGCATGCGCCGATGATGGAATCCCGCGACATACTGAACGAGGATCCTGGCCGGGTCGATCCGCGCATGGCGGCGGAAGCCATCTCCTCGTCTTTCTTTCAATGTGTCCTGAAAGGGTTAAAACAATCGCCGCGCATCGTGGTTGGTCCGGACCGGATGGCCGCAAGCGGTGTATTGACGGTCCGGGACGTATCGTGTCTGGTCATTCCGGAGGGATGTATCGGACTGCCCACCCTTGCCGCCCTTGAACAGGGGATTCCCGTCATCGCGGTTCGCGAGGGCAGCGGCCTTATGGCTGGCGAACTAAGCACCCTGCCGTGGCGGGACGATCAGCTCTTTACCGCCGAGAATTACTGGGAGGCCGCCGGTATATTGAGCGCGCTCCGGGCGGGGATTGCGCCCGGCTCGGTGAGAAGGCCGTTTAACAGGCTGGAGGTGAAAACCTGGCGGAAATCGAGCTCGCCGGCTTCAACCGTTCGTCGCCAGCACCTGTAGCGCCGAGAACACGTTTGCTTGATAAACGGGTGACAATTTACTTCTTTTTTTGAGCTCGTGCCTGCGCGTAGCCGCCAGGGCGAAGCAAGGCCGGCGCAGGCGGCACCGTTCACGCCTCCTCCTCGATGCGCTCCATGTCCTCGTCGCTGAGCCCGAAATGGTGCCCGATCTCGTGGATCAGCACGTGGCGGATGATGTGGGTGAGGTCCTCGCCTGTCTCGCACCAGTAATCGAGGATCGGGCGCCGGTAGAGGAAGATCATGTCGACGTCGACGGGGGTGTCGGAAACGCTCTTGCGGTCGAGCGACACCCCGCGGTAGAGGCCGAGAATGTCGAACGGGCTATCCAGCCCCATTTCCCGTTCCGTTTCCTCGTCCGGAAACTCCTCGATGCGGATCACCACGCCCCGCACATGGCGGCGCAGCTTCTCCGGGATCGTCTTCAAGGCGACCCGGGCCATGGTCTCCATTCCGGCGAGGCCGGGCGGCACGATGAAATCCCCCGTCATGGCCAGACCATAGACGGCCCCGGCCGCACCGCCAAGCGAGAGCCAAAATACCGCACACAAACAAGGTCAAAGGGGCGTTGCCCCTTTTGATCCCCACCAAGGGCCACCGGCCCTTGGAACCCGATTGAAGGGGTCCAGGGGTTTTGCAAACCCCTGGCGGGGGTGTGGGGGCGGAGCCCCCCATGGCCGTAAGGCACCCACCCGTCAGTCACAGGGCCTTTCCCGTCGCCGGGTTCACGGCCGCCGCGGCGCCGTCCATGGCGGGATGGCGCAGGGCCTCGCTCGCCGGCCGGACGGCCCGGCCCAGGCGCGTCTCGCGGTGGGCGGTATAGAGGGTCGCCGCGAAGATGACGGCGGCCCCGACCCACGTCCAGACGTCGGGCCGCTCGGCGAAGAAGGCGTAGCCGAGGAAGGCGGCGAAGATCAGCCGCGAGAAATCGAACGGCAGCACCGCCGAGACGTCGGCGGCGGCGAAGGCGCGCACCAGGGTCAGGTGGCCGGCCGTCCCCGCCAGCCCCATGAGCACCATCCAGATCCACAGTTGCGGCGACGGCATGGTCCACACGAACAGCGCCGGCACCAGGGCCAGGGGCGTCATCAGCAGGCCCATGTAGAGGACGACGGTGTTGGCCGATTCGGTGCGCGACAGCACCTTCACCATAAGCGCCGAGACGGCCATCATGGCGGCCGCCGACAGCGCCAGCAGGGCGGGCACGCCGAAGGCTTCCGCGCCCGGCCTCAGGATGATCATGGCGCCGGCGAAGCCGACCGCCGTCGCCGTCCAGCGGCGCATGCGCACCGTCTCGCCGAGGAACAGGACGGCGCCCAGGGTGGCGAACAGCGGCGTGGTGAAGCTGAGCGCCGTCACCTCGGCCACCGGCATCAGGGCGACGGCGGCGAACCAGCACAGCATGGCGCCCAGGCCGCTCAGCGCGCGGAGGCCGTGCAGGCCGGGCCGGCGGGTCCTCAGCCCCCGGAGTCCGGTGCGCAGGAACCATGGCACCATGAAGAGCAGACCGAAGAGGCTGCGGAAAAAGACGAGCTCGAACGGGTGCAGGTCGGCGGACGCGTGGTGGATGAGGGCGGTGAGGATGGCGAAGCTGGCCCCCGACATCACCATCCATACGGCGCCGCGGGCCGGCGCCGGAACCCTGGAGAAGGCGGCGGCGAGGGAGCGCAAGGCGGGCATGGGGGGAAACTACGGGCCCCGCGGTCGAAACGCCAGTATCCCCGGCGGGAGCCTGGGTTGCGTCGGGTGCATGCCGACCGCATACTGCCGCGATTGCCGGACCATCCGGTGGCAAGGGGGGCGCCATGCAGTTCGTGGTCATCGCTTACGACGGTACCGACGCCGGGGCCCTGGACCGGCGCCTGGCGGCGCGGACGGCGCACCTTGAGAACGCCCGGCGGATGAAGAAAGAGGGTACGCTTCTGACCGGCGGCGCCATCCTGGATGACCAGGGGGCGATGATCGGCTCGGTCCTGGTGGTCGACTTTCCGTCGCGCACCGGGCTCGACGCCTGGCTTGCCTCCGACGCGTATGTCACCGGGGACGTGTGGCGGAAGGTCGAGGCCCGGTCCTTCCGCGTCGCCGTCTGACTGGCAAAGGACCGGAAGGCCCGCACCCATGGACGACACCCGGCCGCTCTGGCAGCCGTCCGAGGAACGTATTCGCCAGACCAACATGGTCCGCTTCATGGAGGACGTGGAGGAGGACTGGAACGTCGACATCCGCGATTACGCCGAGCTGTACCGTTTCTCCATCGAGGAGAAGGAAAAGTTCTGGACGTCGCTCAAGGATTACGCCGGCATCATCGCCGAGACCTGGGGCACCGACGTGCTGGTCGACGGCGACAAGATGCCCGGCGCCCGGTGGTTCCCCGATGCCCGCCTGAATTTCGCCGAAAACCTCCTGCGCCGCCGCGACGACACCGACGCCCTGGTGTTCTGGGGCGAGGACCGGGTGCGGCGCCGCATAACCCACGCCGACCTCCATGATCTGGTGTCCCGGCTGGCCCAGGCCCTGGTGGCGGCGGGCGTCGAGGCCGGAGACCGGGTCGCCGCCTATCTGCCGAATATGCCCGAAACCGTGGCCGCCATGCTCGCCGCCAGTTCCCTCGGCGCCATCTGGTCCTCGTGCTCGCCGGACTTCGGCGTCCAGGGGGTCGTCGACCGCTTCGGCCAGATCGAACCCAAGGTCCTGTTCGCCGCCGACGGCTATTACTACAACGGCAAAAGCCACGACTGCCTGGGCAAGCTGGCCGAGATCCTGGACCGGATGCCGCCGGTGGCGCGGACGGTGATCGTGCCCTATATGCGCGCCGCGCCGCCGCTGGACGGCCTGCCGGGCGCCGTGATGCTCGACGATTTCATCGCCGGCTTCGACGCCGGCGAGATCGCCTTTCGACGGCTGCCCTTCAACCACCCCCTCTACATCATGTATTCCTCGGGCACCACGGGCGCGCCCAAGTGCATGGTCCACGGGGCGGGCGGGACCCTGCTGCAGCACGTCAAGGAGCACCTTCTCCACTGCGACATCAAGCCCGGCGACCGGGTGTTCTTCTTCACCACCTGCGGCTGGATGATGTGGAACTGGCTGGTCTCGGCGCTGGCCTGCCAGGCGACACTGCTGCTCTATGACGGCTCGCCGTTCCATCCCGACGGCAACGTGATCTTCGACCTCGCCGACGCCGAGGCCATGACCCTGCTCGGCACCTCGGCCAAGTTCATCGACGCGGTCAGGAAGGCCGGACTGGAGCCGATCAAGACCCACGCGCTCGGTCCTTTGCGGATGATCGCGTCGACCGGCTCGCCCCTGGCGCCCGAGGCCTTCGACTTCGTCTACGCGAGCATCAAGGCCGACGTGCACCTGGCGTCCATCGCCGGCGGCACCGAAATCCTGAGCTGCTTCATGGGCGGCAACCCCACGGCGCCGGTGTGGCGGGGCGAGATCCAGACCCGGGCGCTGGGCATGGCGGTGGACGTGTTCGACGACGACGGCAGGCCGGTGCGCGGCGAAAAGGGGGAGCTGGTGTGCACGGCGCCGTTCCCGTCCATGCCGGTCCACTTCTGGAACGACCCCGGCGACGAAAAATACCGCGCCGCCTACTTCGAGAAATTCCCCGGCGTGTGGTGCCACGGCGACTACGTGGAGTTGACCGAACACGACGGCATCATCATCCATGGCCGCTCGGACACGACCCTCAATCCGGGCGGCGTGCGCATCGGCACCGCCGAGATCTACCGCCAGGTGGAGGACCTGGACTGGGTGGTGGAAAGCATCGTCATCGGCCAGGAATGGGAGGGCGACGTGCGCGTCGTGCTGTTCGTGATCCTGCGCCAGGGGCTGACCCTGGACGACGACCGCATCGACGCCATAAAGGCGCGCATACGCACCAATTGCACGGCCCGCCACGTGCCGGCGCGGATTGTCCAGGTGGCCGACATCCCGCGCACGAAAAACAACAAGATCACCGAGCTGGCGGTGCGCGACGTGGTCCACGGCCGCCCGGTGAAGAACACCGACGCCCTGGCCAACCCCGAAGCGCTGGAGCTTTACCGGGACTTGCCGGAGCTCAGGACGTAGGGTCATCCGCGCCGGCCGCCCATCGCACAATCTCAGATGGCGAGATTCACTAAAACGTTCTACAATTACGGGATCAGGGAGCCGCGTTTTTGGGCGACAGGGTGGTGACAGGCGCCGACAAATCCTCGACCGATCAAACAGTCCCGTCCCAAGGAAAGGGCGGGGTGCCAGCCGGATCGCGAAGAATCCGGTCGGAAACGTTGCGGGCCTGGCTGGGCCCGCCGACGGTCAAAGGGTTCGACGACCCCAAGGCCTTCGAAAAGCAACACGACGAGGTGTCCATGACCCTGCGCCGGGTCATGCTCGCCATCGTCACCTACAGCGCTTTCTGCCTGGTCACGCTGTTTGATACGGATTTGCTCCTGACCGAGGGAAAAATAAAAATTCCATTCGTGGAATCCCCCATCCGGGCAATCGATTTCTTTTATTTCGGCCCTTTGGTTCTGATCGCGATTGCCCTCTACATGCACATCTTCGTGGGGTATTGGCAGGCCATGTCCGGCCCGGCGTCAAAATCACTTCCCTTCATCTTCAACATGAACACTCCCGTGACCCGGCTCCTCACAAATTTTTTGTTTTACTGGCTGGTGCCGTTGATGCTGCTGTACTTTTTTTGGTCCGCCCAGCCGTTTGAGGATAAATTTCCCGACCTCCTGCCCTACCTGCAATTTTTGGTCCTTATCGTCGTCCTAGAGTTCGTCTGGCTGGGCATCCGGCGGCGGCCATTGGACAAACGGTCGGTCATTTGGAACGTGGGTGTTTGGGGCTTGCTCGTCTGGGTCAGCGGCAGCGGGGTTTTCGCCGCCGGGCAACTGACGCTCGGATGGAGCATTCCTGTCCCCCAGCTTGCCGGCACGGAACAACAAATCGCCAGCGCGGTTCCCGGCGCTCCGCCGGCAACGCCGCCCGCGGTGGGGCCATCCGTGGCTCCGCCGGAAACGGCCCGTGCGCCGGCGGCCGTAACGGCAGCGCCCGTTCTGGTTTCGCCCATGCCGGCTGAGCGACCCGTCCCCATGCCTCCGACGCCTCGGCCCAAGATAGCCCGGCAGGTGACCCAGACGGCCCTTGGCGTGGTCCTGAACCGCCGCCTTCGACTTGAGGGAAAAGACCTGCGAAAGGTCGATCTGCGTAAGTTCAACCTGGTTAATGCCAGTCTGGCGCGGTCCAACCTCGGGGGAAACGATTTGAGCAACAGACAGTTGATGGGCGCGGACTTGAACGGGGCGGACCTGACGGGGGCAAACCTCGTTCGCGCGGACCTGGCGTCGGCAGACCTTGCTTTTGCGTCCCTGGCCTTCGCCGACCTGAGAGGCGCCATCCTGTCAAAAGCCAACCTGGAGGCGGCGACCTTGGAAGGCGCACGTATGGAAGGCGCTCGCCTCGACGGGGCCAACCTGCAAAGGGCTATCCTTCGTAAAGCGAACCTGGAGCGCGCAAATCTTCGGGGAGCGGACCTTACGCGCGCGCACCTGACGGGTGCGACCCTTCGGGGTGCACATCTGTTTCGGGCCGACCTGACGAAGGCCGACCTGCGCGGCGCCCAAGGCCTGCGATGCGAACAACTCAAAAAGGCGAACAATTGGGAGAAGAGTTTCCGCGACGGCAAATTCGCCTGTGGTGCGCCGATTCCACCATATTCGGTCAAGTGAACGCTCATGGCGTGGGGAGGCCGGGGTCCCTCCCTCACGGAACTGGACGGCCACAGGCCGTGCGGCATAGGCTTGGGCGGGGCCGGCATAGGGAGGATTGGACCATGGTCATAGTCCTGTTCGAGGTGACGATGAGGCCGGGCAAGGACGCGGCGTACTTCGACCTCGCCGGCGAGCTGCGCCCGGAGCTGGAGAAGGTGGACGGGTTCGTCTCGGTGGAGCGGTTCGAGAGCCTGGTCCAGAAAGGCAAAATCCTGTCGATGTCGATCTGGCGCGACGGTGACGCGGTACGTGCCTGGCACGAGAACACCGATCACCAGGCGGCCCAGCGGCGGGGCAAGGACGAGGTGTTCGCCGATTACCGCATCCGGGTGACCGAGGTGGTGCGCGAATACGGCGCCGGGCACGGCCTCCTCGACGCGCCCGCGGTCCCGCCCGAGGCGCGGGCGGCGGGCGAATAGCCAACCCCCATGCGCGGCTACTTCGGCATCGGCACCGAGCGCATCACCAAGACCATGAACGTGGGCAGCCTGTTCCGCTCCGCCCACGCGTTCGGCGCCGGCTTCGTGTTCACCATCGCCGCCGCCTATTCGCGCGCCGAGGGCGGCAAGGCCGACACCTCGGACACCCCGGGCGCGGTGCCGTTCTACAGTTTTCCCGATGTCGGCTCGCTGGTCCTGCCCGAGGGGTGCATCCTGGTCGGTGTCGAGCTGGCCGACGACGCCATCGATCTCCCCAGCTTCCACCATCCCCACCGCGCCGCCTACGTGCTGGGCCCGGAACGGGGGTCGCTTTCTGCGGCGCTGGTGGAGCGCTGCGGCTTCGTGGTCCGCATCCCCACCCGGTTCAGCGTCAACGTGGGTATCGCCGGCGCCATTCTCATGTACGACCGCATGCTCAGCCTGGGCCGCTTCGCGCGCCGCCCGGAGCGCCCCGGCGGGCCCACGGAGGCGCTCCCCGAGCACGTCTTCGGCGACCCGGTGATCCGCCGCCCGATGGAGAAGTTCCGCGCCGCCCCGCCGGTGGGCGAAGCGGTGGACCAGGACTGATACCGAAAGTCAAAACGACCGGGGCGTGTTGACGTGAGAAGCCCGCGACCGCGGGCCGCCGCCCCTGGGGGC
>JADFHR010000001.1 GCA_022567015.1 Pseudomonadota bacterium | reverse complement strand
ACATTCGCCCTGCCTGCGCGCAGCCGAGGCTTCGCTTCGGGCGAAGGCCGGCCGGCCCGCCCGCGCCCGGCCGGTGATGATGAGCAACGCCATGCGCCTCTCCGAGTATTTCCTGCCGACGCTGAAGGAGACTCCGGCCGAGGCGCAGATCGTATCCCACCGCCTGATGCTGCGGGCCGGCATGATCCGCCAGTCCAGCGCCGGCATCTATTCTTGGCTGCCGCTGGGGTTCCGCGTGCTCAAGAAGATCGAGCAGATCGTGCGCGAGGAGCAGGACGCGGCGGGCTGCCAGGAAATGCTCATGCCGACCATCCAGCCCGCCGATCTGTGGCGCGAGAGCGCGCGCTACGACGACTACGGTCCGGAGATGCTGCGCATCAAGGACCGCCACCAACGCGACATGCTGTACGGCCCCACCAACGAGGAGCAGATCACCGACATCTTCCGCACCGCGGTGCGCAGCTACCGGGACCTGCCCAAGCTGCTCTACCACATCCAGTGGAAGTTCCGCGACGAGGTCCGGCCCCGCTTCGGCGTCATGCGCGGGCGCGAGTTCCTGATGAAGGACTCGTATTCCTTCGACCTCGACTTCGAAGGCGCGAAAAGGTCCTACAACAAGATGTTCGTCGCCTACCTTCGCACCTTCGAGCGCTTGGGACTCAAGGCCATCCCCATGGTCGCCGAAAGCGGCCCCATCGGCGGCGACATGAGCCACGAGTTCATCATCCTGGCCGACACCGGCGAAACCCAGGTGTTCTGCCACCGGGACCTCCTGGAATTCGAGGCTCCGGGCGCCGCCACGGACTACGACGGCGACCTGCAACCGATTATCGACAGGTGGACGTCCGTTTACGCGGCGACCGACGACAAGCACGATTCGCAGAAGGACAAGGCCCTTGGCGATGCGCTGGTCACGGCGCGGGGCATCGAGGTCGGCCACATCTTCTATTTCGGAGACAAGTACTCCAAGCCCATGAACGCCGTGGTCACCGACGCCGACGGCCGCGAGGTGGCCGTCCACATGGGGTCGTACGGCATCGGCGTCTCGCGCCTGGTCGGCGCCATCATCGAGGCCTTCCACGACGACGCCGGCATCCTCTGGCCGGACAGCGTGGCGCCCTTCCACGTGGGGTTGCTCAACCTGAAGGCCGACGATTCCGGGTGCGCCGCCGCCTGCGACGGGCTTTACGGACACTTGCGCGAGAACGGTGTCGAGGTCCTCTATGACGACCGGGCGGAGCGCGCCGGCGTCAAGTTCGCCGACATGGACCTGATCGGCCTGCCGTGGCAGCTGGTGGTGGGACCGCGGGGGCTCAAGGACGGCATCGTCGAGCTCAAGCACCGCGGGAGCGGCGAACGCCAGGAGCTGTCTCAGGAGTCGGCCCTGGCCAGGTTGACGGCGTGACCGGGCGGGACCCCGGTTCCCAGGGAGACGGCGCACCCATGGAAATCGCCATTTTGCTCTTCGATGGGATCACGCCCCTGGACGCCGTCGGTCCCTTCGAGGTGCTGGGCAGACTCCCCGGCGCCGAGGTCAAGTTCGTGGCCAAGAAGCCGGGGGAATACCGGACGACGGGCGGACGCCTGGGACTCATCGCCGACTATGCCCTGGATCGGGTGCCGGCGCCGGAGATCCTGGTGGTCCCGGGCGGTCCCGGCGCCGACGCGGCGGCGGCGGATGCGGAGATCACCGGCTGGGTCGCCGCCGTGCACCAGAACAGCCGCTGGACCACGTCCGTTTGCACGGGCGCCCTGATCCTCGGCGGCGCCGGGATCCTCAAGGGCGTGCAGGCGACCACCCACTGGCGGGCGATGGACGATCTTGCCGCGTTCGGCGCGATCCCGGTCCGCCAGCGGGTGGTCAAGCGGGGCAGGGTGATCACCGCGGCGGGGGTATCGTCGGGCATCGACATGGCGCTGGGCC
Organism: Pseudomonadota bacterium; assembly: GCA_022567015.1. Taxonomy (GTDB): domain Bacteria; phylum Pseudomonadota; class Alphaproteobacteria; order Rhodospirillales; family 2-02-FULL-58-16; genus JACZQZ01. Next base: position 25,807 of record JADFHR010000001.1, on the reverse strand, counting down.
TGGCGGCGGACGTGGCCGGCGAAGAGGTGGCGAAGGCCATTCAACTGGTTCTCGAATACGCCCCGGAACCGCCCTTCGACGCCGGCCGGTTCGCCGATGCGCCGGCGGCGCGCATCGAGATGGTGCGCTCCGGACTGAACCGGCCGTAACCGGGAAAGGACGAACTTAGGTGTTTTCCGCTTTCGAATGGATGGTGGCCATGCGCTACCTGAGGGCGCGCCGCCAGGAGGGGTTTATCTCCGTCATCGCATGGTTTTCCCTGCTCGGCATCGCCCTTGGGGTGGCGACCCTGATCATCGTCATGGCGGTGATGAACGGCTTCCGCCAGGAACTCATGACCCGCATCCTGGGCATCAACGGACATTTGAGCGTCTACGGCACGACGAATTCGCTGACCGGGTTCGACCCCCTGGCCGAAAAGGTGCGCAAGGTTCCCGGCGTCGTCACCGTCACCCCCATCATCGAACGCCAGGTGATGGTGACCGCCAAGGGCGTGGCCAGGGGCGCGGTGGTGCGCGGCCTGAGGGTGGAGGACCTTGCCGGGCGCGCCGTCATCGCCGAAAACATCGTTTCCGGCTCCCTGGACGATTTCAAAGGCGGTGACGCGGTGGTCGTGGGCACCCGCCTGGCGAGCCTGCTGGGACTGCGCATCGGCGACAAGATCACGCTCATTTCCCCCAAGGGCACCGTCACCGTCTTCGGCACGGTGCCGCGCATGCGCGCCTATCGCATCGCCGCCACCTTCGAGATCGGCATGTACGAGTACGATTCGGGATTCGTCTTCCTGCCCCTGGAGGCGGCCCAGGTGTACTTCCGCCTGCCCGCGGCGGTGACCAACCTGGAGGTGTTCGTCGAGGACCCCGACCGGGCGATCGCCGTCGGCGAGGACATCCTGAAGGCCATCGGCGGCAAGGGCCGCATCCACGATTGGCAACAGGCCAACGCCAGCTTCTTCAACGCCATCCAGGTGGAACGGAACGTCATGTTCCTGATTCTCACCCTCATCATCGTGGTGGCGGCGTTCAACATCATTTCCAGCATGATCATGCTGGTCAAGGACAAGGGCCGCGACATCGCCATCCTGCGCACCATGGGCGCGACGAGAGGCACCATCATGCGCATCTTCTTCCTCAGCGGCGCCAGCGTGGGCATCATCGGCACCACGGCCGGATTTATCCTCGGCCTGACCTTCACCCAGAACATCGAGACCATCCGCCAGTGGATCCAGGGACTCACCGGGACCGAGTTGTTCGCCGCCGAAATCTACTTCCTCTCCCGGCTCCCGGCGGTGGCGGACCCGGCGGAGGTGGCGATGGTGGTGCTCATGGGCCTGGGGCTGTCGTTCCTGGCCACGTTGTATCCGTCGTGGCGGGCGGCGCGCATCGATCCGGCGGAGGCGCTGCGCTATGAGTAAGCGCGTGCTCGCCCTGGGCGGCGTGGTGCGCACCTTCCAGCAGGGGCGGACGACCCTGGAGGTGCTGCGCGGCGTCGATCTGGAGCTGCGCGAAGGCGAGATCGTGGCCCTGGTCGGGCCGTCCGGGGCCGGCAAGTCGACGCTTCTCCATATCGCCGGACTCCTGGAGAAACCCGACGCGGGCGAGGTGTCGGTCTGCGGCGAATCCAGCCGCATCTTCGACGACGACGCGCGGACCCGCATGCGCCGCCACAACATCGGCTTCGTCTACCAGCAGCACCATCTGCTGCCCGAGTTTTCCGCCCTGGAGAACATCCTCATCCCCCAGATCATCGCCGGGCTCGATCGCGTCCAGGCGCGCGCCCGGGCCATGGAGTTGCTGCAATGGCTGGACCTGAGCGACCGCGCCAGCCACCGCCCCGGCAAGCTCTCGGGCGGCGAACAGCAGCGGGTCGCCATCGCCCGCGCCCTTGCCAATGCGCCCAAGCTGCTGCTCGCCGACGAGCCCACCGGCAACCTCGACCCGGGCACGGCGGGGGACGTGTTTTCCGTGTTGCTTCGGCTGAGCCGCGGCGCCGGGCTCGCCGCCCTGGTCGCCACCCACAATCCGGTCCTGGCGGCGCGGATGGATCGCACCGTGCGGCTCGAGGACGGCGTGCTGGTGTCGGAATGACGCGGCAGCGCCGACCGCGCTCTGTGAATAAACCGCAATTTCTTGTGGATAACCCGGTGACACCTCCCACATCTTGATGACTCTTGGGGCGCGCTGTGGAATCCTTGGCCCATGGCCCACGCCGACTTCGTTCACCTGCGCGTTCATTCCGCCTATTCCCTCGCCGAAGGTGCGATCCACGTCAAGGATCTGGTGACGCTCTGCCGTGACGCGCGCATGCCGGCGGTGGCCGTCACCGACACCAACAACCTTTTCGGCGCGCTCGAGTTCTCGTCCGCCTGCGCGGCGGCCGGGGTGCAGCCCATCATCGGGTGCCAGCTGAGCATCGCGCGCCAGGACATCAGGGCCGGCCGGCGCGACGGCGAACGGGCGACGACCAACGCCCTGGTGCTGTTGGTGCAGAACGAGGGCGGTTACCGCAACCTGCTCAAACTGCTCAGCCAGGCCTATCTCAGCGCCGACGACCCGAACGTTACCCTGGCCGCCCTGGAGGAGCGCGCCGACGGCCTCATCGCGCTTACCGGCGGGCCGGCCGGGCCCGTGGGGACGCTCCTCGCCGAAGGCCAGGGCGCGGCGGCGGAGGACGTTCTCGGGCGCCTGGCCGGGGCGTTTCCGGGACGGCTGTATGTGGAGCTCCAGCGCCACGGACTGGACGCCGAAGAGTCGATCGAGCCGGCGCTCCTCGATCTCGCCTATAAGCACGATCTGCCCCTGGTGGCCACCAACGAGGCCTTCTTCGCCACCCGGGACATGTACGAGGCCCACGACGCCCTCATCTGCATCTCCGCGGGCGCCTATCTCTCCCAGACCGACCGCCGCCGCCTGACCCCCGAGCATTCCTTCAAGGGGGCGGAAGAGATGCGGGCCCTGTTCGCCGACCTGCCCGAGGCGGTGGACAACACCGTCGTCGTCGCCCGGCGCTGCGCCTTCATGGTGCGCGCGGCGGACCCCATCCTGCCGGCCTACGATTGCGGCGAGGGGCGCAGCGAAGAGGACGAACTGCGCGCCCAGGCGGTGAGCGGCCTGGAAAAGCGCGTGCAAAGCCAGGTGTGGACGGCGGACCTGCCGCAAGCCGGGCGCCAGGACGTGGCCCGGCCCTACCGGGAACGCCTGGACTACGAGCTCAAGGTCATCGTGGAAATGGGCTATGCGGGCTATTTCCTCATCGTCGCCGACTTCATCCGCTGGGCCAAGGACCAGGGCATCCCCGTGGGCCCGGGGCGGGGCTCGGGGGCCGGTTCCGTGGTCGCCTGGGCGTTGACCATCACGGACCTGGATCCCCTCCGTTTCGGGCTCCTGTTCGAGCGATTTTTAAATCCCGAGCGGGTTTCCATGCCCGACTTCGACATCGACTTCTGTCAGGAGCGCCGGGACGAAGTCATCCACTACGTGCAGGACAAGTACGGCCACGACCACGTGGCCCAGATCATCACCTTCGGCAAGCTGCAGGCGCGCGCGGTCCTGCGCGACGTGGGCCGGGTCCTGGAGATGCCCTATTCCCTGGTCGACCGCATCTGCAAGCTGGTGCCCTTCAATCCCGCCGATCCGGTCACCCTGGACCGGGCCATCGCCGGGGAGCCCGAGTTCCGCCGGATGGTGGAGAGCGACGAGGCCGTTTCCAGGCTTGTCGATATCGCCCGCCGGCTGGAGGGGCTGTATCGCCACGCCTCCACCCACGCCGCCGGCCTGGTCATCGGCGACCGTCCGCTGGACGAGCTGATCCCGCTTTACCGCGACCCGCGCTCGGAGATGCCGGTGACCGGCTTCAGCATGAAATACGTGGAATTGTCGGGGCTGGTGAAGTTCGATTTCCTGGGTCTCAAGACCCTGACCGTGCTGGCCAGGGCCGTGGAGCTGGTCGGCGAACGGGGCATCGACGTCGACCTCTCGGACCTGCCCCTGGACGACGCCCTCACCTTCGGGATGCTGGGGCGCGGCGAGACCACCGGCGTGTTCCAGTTGGAAAGCACCGGCATGCGCGAGGTGCTGCGCAAGCTCAGGCTCGACACCTTCGAGGACATCATCGCCGTGGTGGCGCTCTACCGCCCGGGGCCCATGGAGAACATCCCCAGTTACATCAAACGCAAGCGCGGCGAGGAGAAACCGGACTATCTGCACCCGACCCTGGAAGGCATCCTCAAGGAAACCTTCGGCATCATGATCTACCAGGAACAGGTCATGCAGATCGCCCAGGAATTGTCCGGCTTCACCCTCGGCCACGCCGACCTTCTGCGCCGCGCCATGGGCAAGAAGATCAAGTCGGAAATGGCCGAGCAGCGCCAGTCCTTCGTCGACGGCGCCACGGCGCGCGGGGTGCCCGCGGCCAAGGCCTCCGACATCTTCGATCAGGTGGCCAAGTTCGCCGGCTACGGCTTCAACAAGTCCCACGCCGCCGCCTATGCCATGGTCGCCTACCAGACGGCCTACATGAAGGCCAATTATCCGGTCGAGTTCCTGGCCGCCTCGATGACCATGGACATCCACAACACCGACAAGCTGGGCACCTTCCGCCACGAACTGGCGCACCTGGGCGTGGCGCTTCTACCCCCCGACATCAACGCGTCGGACGCGGTGTTCACCGTCGAGCGCGACGGCGACGGCCCGGGGGCCATCCGCTATGCGCTCGCCGCGGTCAAGAACGTCGGCGAAGCGGCCATGGAACAGGTGGTCGCCGAGCGCCGGGCGAACGGTCCGTTCAAGGACCTGTTCGACTTCGCCGGGCGCCTGAATCCCAAGGCCGTCAACAGGCGGCAACTGGAAAACCTGGCCAGGGCGGGCGCCTTCGACGGCCTGAATCCCAACCGCAGGCAGGTTTTCGACGGCATCGACGTCCTCTTGCGCCATGCCAGCGCCGCGGCCCATGACCGGGAAAGCAACCAGATCGGCCTGTTCGGCGACGACGCGGCGCCGGTGCCCGCGAATTCGCTGCCCCAGGTCCCCGACTGGGCGGACATCGAGCGCCTGAACCATGAATCCGAGGCCGTCGGGTTTTACCTTTCGGCCCATCCCCTGGACGGCTTTGCCAGGCGCCTCGAGCGCCTGAAGGTGCGCCGCTGCGTCGACATCGTGAGCGACGGCCGCCCGGGGTCCGTCAACATGGCGGGAACGGTGATCGCCAAGAAGGAACGCACCTCGGGCCAGGGCAACCGCTTCGCCTTCGTGCAGTTCTCCGACACCTCCGGCGTTTTCGAGGTGACCGTGTTTTCCGAACTCCTGAGCGCCTGCCAGGACATCCTCGAGGTGGGCCATTCCCTGTTCATCAGGGCCACCGTCCGCTTCGACGGCGAGGCGGCGCGCTTCAACGCCAATGCCCTGGAGGCCCTGGATCAGGCGGCCGCCGGCGCGGCGCCGGGAGCCGTCGTGGTCGTCGATTCGGCGGAACCCCTGGGCCGCCTGCACGAGGTGCTGATGGGCCAGGGCAAGGGCAGGGGGCGGGTGAAACTGGTCTCCAGGATCGATGCGGCGACCGAGGTCGAGATCGACCTGCCCGGCGGTTTCGCGGTGTCGCCGGCCGTGCTGCGCACCCTCAGGGACATCCCCGGCATCGTGGATGTGCGGGAGATTTAAATTCAGCCCGGCCGCTTCGCCGCGCTGATCGTCGAATTCCCTTGCATTTCTCCGCCCCGGACGCTATCAAGCCGCGCAAATTCACACGCGGGATTGCGGCCGCCGGCGCACATTCGCCGGCCGTGTCGCTCCGGTGTCCGGTCCTTGGCCGGATGGTGCCCGCGGAGGCTTAACCGGAGAAGGAACACCATCCATGGCATTACCGTCGTTTACCATACGCCAGCTCCTGGAAGCGGGCGTGCACTTCGGGCACAACACGCGGCGCTGGAACCCCAAGATGGCCCCCTATCTGTTCGGGGTCCGCAAAAAAATCCACATCATCGACCTGCAGCAGACGGTGCCCCTTTTGCACCGCGCCATGGCGGCGGTGCGCGATACCGTTGCCGCGGGAGGGCGGGTGCTGTTCGTCGGCACCAAGCGGCAGGCGAGTGACAAGATCGCCGAAGCCGCCAAGCGCTGCGGCCAGCACTACGTCAACCACCGCTGGCTCGGCGGCATGATGACCAACTGGCAGACAATCTCCAACTCGATCAAGCGCCTGCGCGATCTGGATGAACAACTGGACGAGGAAAGCGTGGGCCTGACCAAAAAGGAACTGCTCCACCTCACCCGCGAGCGCGACAAGCTGGACCGCGCCTTGGGCGGCATCAAGGAAATGGGCGGCCTGCCCGACGTGCTGTTCGTCATCGACACCCTCAAGGAGGCCATCGCCGTGGCCGAGGCCAAGAAGCTCGGCATCCCCGTGGTCGCCATCATCGACAGCAACAGCGATCCCGACGACATCGATTATCCGGTGCCCGGCAACGACGATGCCATCCGTGCCATCGGCCTGTACTGCGACCTGATGGCCGGAGCGGTGCTCGACGGCATCCAGGCGGAGATGACGTCTGCCGGTGCGGATGTGGGCGAATCCGAGGCCGCGCCCGTGGAATATCTGCCCGAAGCGGAGCCGGCGGAGGCCAAGGCCGCCCCCGAGAAGCCGGCGGAACCCAAAGCCGCCGCCGAAAAGCCGGCGGAACCCAAAGCCGCCGCCGAGAAGCCGGCGGAGGCCGAGGCTGCCGCCGAGAAGCCGGCGGAGGCCAAAGCCGCCCCCGAGAAGCCGGCGGAGGCCGAGACTGCCGCCGAGAAGCCGGCGGAACCCGAAGCCGCCCCCGAGAAGCCGGCGGAGGCCGAGGCTGCCGCCGAGAAGCCGGCCGAACCCAAAGCCGCCGCCGAGAAGCCGGCGGAAACCGGGGCGCCTGCCGACCAGACCGGCGAGGACACCAAGGACACCAAGGACGCAGCCCCGCCGGCCGGCTAGCGCGGGCCATCCGACTCCGGCGACAGGGCTTTGCGGATTACCTAGTCGGTCCGTGCGCAATGGAATTCCGAAGTAATATCAATCGCTCGTTACAAAACCTTATGAACGAGGATTAATATGGCCGAGATCACCGCCGCCCAGGTCAAGGAACTGCGCGCGAACACCGGCGCCGGCATGATGGACTGCAAGCACGCGCTGACGGAAACCGGCGGGGACGCGGACGCGGCGGTAGCCTGGTTACGCAAGAAGGGCCTGGCGGCGGCCGCCAAAAAGGCCGGCCGGGTGGCCTCGGAGGGTCTTGTCGGCATCGCCGTCGACGGCACCGCGGGCGCCGTCGTCGAGGTCAACGCGGAGACCGACTTCGTGGCGCGCAACGAGACTTTCCAGGACTTCGTGAGGACGGTCGCCGGCCTGGCGCTGCACACCGGCGGCGACCTGGAGGCCCTGAAAGGCGCCGCCTACCCTGAAACCGGCAAGACCGTCGAGGAGCAGTTGACCAGCTTGGTCGCAACCGTCGGCGAAAACCTGAGGATTCGCCGGGCGGCGGTGCTCACCGTGGAGTCGGGCGTCCTGGCGTCGTACATGCACAACGCCCTGGCGCCGGGCCTGGGCAAGATCGGGGTGCTGGTGGCCGTGGAGGGCCCCGGCGGCGGCGCCAACCTGGAGACGCTCGGCAAGCGGCTGGCCATGCACGTGGCGGCGGCCAGTCCGCAGGCGGTTTCCCGCCAGGACATGGACCCGGCGGCGGTGGAACGCGAACGCGATTTTCTCAGGGAGCAGGCACGCGCCACCGGCAAGCCGGACGACATCGTCGAAAAAATGGCCGAGGGCCGTCTGCGCAAGTATTACGAGGACGTATGCCTGCTCGATCAAACCTATGTGATCGATGGCGAAAGCAAGGTCGGCAAGGTCCTCGAGGCGGCGGCCGAGGATGCCGGCGGGGTGGTCGCGGTCAAGGGTTTCGTGCGCTATTTGCTGGGCGAGGGCATCGAAAAGCAGGCCGGCGACCTGGCCGCCGACGTGGCGGCGGTCCTCGGCGGTTGACGGGGCGGCGGCGGAGATAAATCAAGACCGTTTAGTCCGCTCTATCCTATTATGTTAAAGGGTACTTAGGGCCAATGGTGTAACATCGCGCCGTCGATCGGGGAGGAGGATCAAGCTTCCGGGAAGTCATCGGCCCCATGGGAGCGCCTTGGGCCATCCGCCGCGATGTCCCCTCCTGTGCCGGGAAGACTTATGCGGAGTGCGTCATGTCGCGGAATCCAAAATACCGACGCGTCCTGCTGAAACTCTCCGGCCAGGGTTTGATGGGCGAAAAGGCCTTCGGGTTCGATTCGGGCACCATGGAACGCATCGCCACGGAGATCCGCGGCGTCCACGACATGGGCGTCCAGATCTGCCTGGTCATCGGCGGCGGCAATATTTTCCGGGGGGGCTCCGCCGGCTCCGGCATCGAACGCACGAGCGCCGACTACATGGGGATGTTGGCCACCGTGATCAACGCCCTGGCCGTGCAAAGCATGCTCGAGGGCAAAGGCGTGCAGACCCGGGTACAGTCGGCGATTCCCATGGCCGCGGTGTGCGAGCCTTACGTCCGCCGCCGGGCCCTGCGCCACATGGAAAAGGGCCGCATCGTGATCTTCGCCGCGGGCACCGGGAATCCGTTCTTCACCACCGACACGGCGGCCGCCCTGCGCGCCGTCGAAATGAATTGCGACGCCTTGCTCAAGGGTACGCAGGTGGACGGCGTCTACAGCGCGGACCCGAAGAAAGTGAAGGACGCCAAACGTTTCGACAGGCTTTCGTACCAGGACGTTCTGTCGCGGGACCTGAAGGTCATGGACACCTCCGCCATTGCACTGGCGCGCGAGAACGAGGTTCCCATTCTGGTCTTTTCCATTCACAATCCGGGGGCTTTTGCCGACGTCGTCACCGGCAACGGCGCGTACACGATCATTGGGCCGGACAGGACCGTGGGCTAGGACCGGAACGTGGATATACCCGACATCGAGGCCAGGAAGAAGGACATCAAGCGGCGCATGGAAGGGGCCGTGGAGGTATTGCATACGGAGTTCGCCGGCCTGCGCACGGGACGGGCGGCGACCAGTCTTCTCGAGCCGCTCATGGTGGATGCCTACGGAACCGGGATGCCCATCACCCAGGTCGGTACCATCGGCGTGCCCGAGCCGCGCATGCTGACGGTGCAGGTTTGGGACAAAAACCTGGTCAAGTCGGTGGAAAAGGCCATCCGGGAATCGGGCCTGGGCCTCAATCCCTCCGTCGACGGGCAACTGGTTCGCGTCCCCATCCCCTCGCTGACCGAGGAACGGCGCGTCGAGTTGGCCAAAATCGCCGGTAAGTACGCCGAGGAGGCGCGCATCGCGGTCCGCAACGTGCGCCGTCACGGCATGGATGACCTCAAGCACGCGCAAAAGGCGGGCAAGATTTCCGAGGACCTGCAGCGCGATCACGCCCAGGAGATCCAGGACCTGACCGACACGTACGTGAAAAAGATCGACGACGTCCTGGCCAACAAAGAACAAGAAATCATGCAGGTATGAGGCGATGAAGGCGATTCCCCTGCAAACCGATGCGGCGCCGTTGCCGCCGGTTCACGTGGCCATCATCATGGACGGCAACGGACGCTGGGCGCGCACCCGCAACCTGCCCAGGATCGCCGGGCACAGACGGGGCGCGCGGGCCGTGAAGACCGCCGTCAAGAGCGCCGCCCACGCGGGGGTGGCGTATCTGACGCTCTACGGCTTTTCGTCCGAGAACTGGAAGCGCCCCCTGGACGAGGTCAACGACCTCATGGGGCTTTTGCGCTATTACCTCAAGACCGAGATCACCTTTCTCAATAAAAACGGGGTGCGTTTCAGGGTCATCGGGGAGCGCGAACGCCTGGCGCCCGATATCGTCGCCCTGATCGAGCAGGCCGAAATGCAAACCGCCGCCAACCGCACCCTGACCCTGACCATCGCCCTAAGCTATGGCGGGCGCAGCGAGATCACCCTGGCCGCGCGCCACCTTGCGCGGGAAGTGGCCGCGGGCGCCCTCAGGGCCGACGATGTCGACGAAGCCGAGTTCGCCCGTCACCTTTTCACGGCCGACATTCCCGACCCGGACCTCCTGATTCGTACCAGCGGAGAGAAACGGATCAGCAACTTCCTGCTTTGGCAGCTGGCGTACGCGGAATTCATTTTCATCGATACCCTTTGGCCCGACTTCTCAAGGGAAGACTTCGAAGACGCCCTCCGGCAATACCATCTCCGTGAACGGCGTTTTGGCACCAGCGGTGGCTAGGTTACGTGTCCGCGTGTTGTCCGCCCTGGTGTTGGCGCCCCCGGTGCTGGGCGCCGTCGTTTACGGGCCGCCGTTTTTCGACGTGCTGGTCGCCGCCGGCGCCGTGATCCTGGCCTGGGAGTGGAGCCGGCTGTGCGGCGGCCCCGCCCCCGGGGCGATGGGCCTGGTCCTGGGCGGAGCGCTTTTGACGGCCGTCGCGGCGGCGGCCCTGGAGCGGCCCGATGTGTCGCTGGCTATTCTGGTATTGGGGTTCGCGGCCGTCTTCGGCGTGGCGGCGGCGCTGGGGCGCGGCGCCGCGCCTGAGGAGGATACGGGTGCGCCGGACCGGCGCCTGTGGCTGGCCGCCGGGGTTCTCTACATCGGAGTGCCCTGCGTGGCCTTGGAGTGGATGCGCGCCGATGCGGCCCTCGGCCGCGATATCGTTTTGTGGCTGTTTGCCGTGGTCTGGGCGGCGGACAGCGGTTCGTACGGCTTCGGGCGCCTGATCGGCGGCCCCAAACTGGCCCCCGCCATCAGCCCCAAGAAGACCTGGGCCGGCCTGTTGGGGGGGATCGCCTGCGCCGGGGCCGCGGGCGCCGCCACGGCGGCGGTGCTGGGCAACAACGGGGTCGCACAGCCGGCCGCGTTGGGCGCCGTCATGGGCACGGTGGCCCAGGGCGGCGACCTGGCGGAATCGTGGATAAAGCGCCGTTTCGGCGTCAAGGACACGGGCGCCATCATTCCCGGCCACGGCGGACTCCTGGACCGGGTTGACGGCCTGATGGCGGCGGCGGTCGTTACAGCGTTGATAGGTTTGCTCGGACATGGCAGTGTTCTGATATGACCGCGCCCCAAACCAGCCCCCGGCCCGCGACGGCCCCGAGGAGCGTCACCATCCTGGGCTCCACCGGATCGGTCGGCTGCAACACCATCGATCTGATCCAAAGGCACCCGGACGCCTTCACGGTCGAGGCGTTGACGGCGAATAACAGCGTCGCGCTGCTGGCCGAGCAGGCGCGCGCCCTTCGCCCGCGGCTGGCGGTGGTGGCCGACCCGAAGGGCTATGAGGACCTGAAGGACGCCCTGGCGGGCACCCCTATCGAGTGCGCCGCCGGGCCGGCGGCCGTGGTCGAGGCGGCGGCCCGGCCGGCGGACTGGGTGATGGCCGCCATCGTCGGCGCCGCGGGCCTGGAACCCACCCTGGCGGCGGTGCGCCGCGGCGCCATCGTGGCGTTGGCCAACAAGGAATGCCTGGTTTCCGCCGGCGACCTGATGATGGCGGAGGTTCGCGGCAACGGCGCCACGCTGTTGCCCGTGGATTCGGAGCACAGCGCCATCTTCCAGGTGTTCGAATTCGATCGCGCGGATAAGGTGGATCGCATCATCCTGACCGCGTCCGGCGGCCCGTTTCTCGGGATGGACCTGGCCGAAATGGCCGGCGTGACGCCGGAACAGGCCGTGGCCCACCCCAACTGGGACATGGGCGCCAAGATATCCGTCGATTCGGCGACCATGATGAACAAGGGCCTGGAGCTGATCGAGGCCTACCACCTGTTTCCGGTGCCCGAGGAGCGGATCGAGATCCTGGTCCATCCGCAATCGGTCATCCACAGCATGGTGGCCTACGTGGATGGCTCGGTATTGGCCCAGATGGGTACGCCCGACATGCGCACGCCCATCGCCTATGCCCTCGGCTGGCCCGAGCGGATGGAGGCGCCGGCGACCCGTCTGGCCCTCGAAGAGATCGGCGACCTTACCTTCGAGGCACCCGATCCGGCCCGATTCCCCGCCCTGAGGGTGGCCCGCCACGCCTTGCAAACGGGCGGCGGCGCACCCACCATACTTAATGCGGCCAATGAGGTGGCGGTCCAGAGCTTTCTTTCGGGAAGGATCGGTTTCCTTGATATTGTGCGCACTGTGGAGCACACCCTTGAGACGGCGCCCAACGGGAAACTGGAAAACATGGATGACGTGGGAGAGGCCGACGCCGCGGCGCGGCGGATCGCGAGAAGTTTTATTTCAGATAGCCCGGCCCGACATTAGAATCGTGTAACAGGCCCGAATTGGACCCCGGATGACAACCTTCCTGAACTTCACGTGGTATTACATCATCATTTTCCTGATCGTTTTGACGGTCTTGGTGTTTGTCCACGAAATGGGCCATTTCTGGGTGGCCCGGCGCAACCGGGTGCGGGTTGAGGTGTTCTCCATCGGGTTCGGCCCGGAGATCTATGGTTGGACGGACCGTTTGGGAACGCGCTGGAAAATCAGCGCCATACCGCTGGGTGGCTACGTGAAAATGTTCGGCGAGAACGCCGTGCCGGGCGATGGCGAAGAGGAGCGCCCCTTGACCCCGGAGGAGCGCGCCGTCTCGTTCCACCATAAGTCCCTTGGCCAGCGTTCGGCTATCGTGGCCGCCGGGCCCATCGCCAACTTCCTTTTGGCCATCGTGCTTTTCGCCGGGCTCTTTGCCTTTGTCGGCCAACCGGCGCCCCTGGCGGCGGTGGGCGCGGTGTACCCGGGAAGCGCGGCGGCCGAAGCCGGCCTGCAACCGGGCGACCGGATTCTCAGCATTAATGGCGAGGCCATCACCTGGTTCGAGGATCTGCGCCGGATCGTCAGCGCCAACGCGAGTGTCCGTCTGGAGTTGACCGTGCGCCGCAAAGGCGTCGAGATACTCGTGCCGGCAACGCCGAAACGGTACATGGAGGAGGGTTCCGACGAGGCGCGCGAGATCGGCCGGCTTGGCGTGTCGCCGGACCCCGAACAGATCGAATACGAACGCCTCGGGCCGCTGACGGCCGCGTGGATGGGGGTCGAGCGGACGGCAAGCATGACCATGCAAATACTTGCCTACCTTGGCCAGATCATTAGCGGCTCGCGCACCACCGACGAACTCGGCGGCCCGCTCAGGATCGCCCAGCTTTCCGGGAACATCTGCCAGGGTGGGCTGGCCGATTGTATATTTTTCATGGCGGCGCTTTCCGTCAACCTGGGCCTGATCAACCTGTTTCCCGTCCCCATGCTGGACGGGGGGCATCTTGCGTTTTATGCGGTGGAAGGGGTCCTTCGTCGCCCGTTGAGCCGGCGGGTTCAGGAATACAGTTTGCGGTTCGGGCTGACTCTGGTATTGCTCCTGATGATTTTCGTGACATGGAAGGATTTGGGTCACCTCTTTTTAGACAACTAATGAGCTGATCCGCAGTTACCCGGGGGGGAGTTACTTGCGGCGTTTTATTCGCTTGTTTGCGATTGCTTGGTGTATGGGGATATCGTCGCTGGCGCCTTGGCCGGCAGCGGCGCAGTTCGGCGATTTCGTGCGCGAAATCGTCGTCGAGGGCGCCCAGCGGATCGAGCCCGAGACCGTGCGCTCGTACCTGCTTATCCGGGAAGGCGACCGTTTTGATGCGAAGCGCATCGACCGCTCCTTGAAGAGTCTTTTTGCCACCGGTCTGTTCGCCGACGTGACCATGCGGCGCGAGGGCGACGCCCTGGTCATCACGCTGGTCGAAAACCCGGTCATCAACCGCATTGCCTTCGAGGGCAACAGGGCACTGGACGACGAGGTCCTGAGCGCGGAGATGAGCCTGCGTCCGCGCGTGATCTACACCCGCACCAAGGTACAGAACGACGTCAAACGGATCTTGACCATCTACCGCCTGGGCGGCCACTTTGCCGCGACCGTGGAACCGAAGGTCATCCAACTGGCCCAGAACCGGGTCGACCTCGTCTTCGAGATCGACGAGGGCGAACCGACCGAGATCCGGCGCATTCGCTTCGTCGGCAACCGGGCGTTCAGCGATTCACGCCTGCGCGAGGTCATTCGTACCAAGGAATCCCGCTGGTGGCGGTTCCTTTCCAGCGACGACACCTATGACCCGGATCGCCTCACCCTCGACCGTGAACTGCTGCGCCGGTTTTATCTGAATAACGGGTATGGCGATTTCCGTGTCGCGTCCGCGGTGGCCGAGCTGACGCCGGACCGCAGGGATTTCTTCATCACTTTCACGGTCGAGGAAGCGGCGCGCTACCGGTTCGGTAAAATCGAAGTGGAGGCGCGCCTGCGCGGCCTCGAGGCGAAGGACCTGCACGAAACGATCGAGATCGAGGAAGGGGACTGGTACGCCGCCGACGAGCTGGAAAATACCTTGCGCGCCCTGACAAACGTCGTCGGGACGCTGGGCTACGCATTCGTCGACGTGCGCCCGCGCATCAACCGGGATCGCAAGGCACTGACCATCGACGTGACCTTCGAGATCAACGAAGGACCGCGGGTGTTCGTCGAGCGCATCGAAATTTCCGGGAACATGCGCACCGCCGGCGAGGTCATCCGCCGCGAATTCCGCCTGGTCGAAGGCGACGCCTTCAATTCCGCCAAGTTGCGCCGCTCCAGGGAACGCATACAGCGCCTGGATTTCTTCGAAAAGGTGAGCGTGGAGGAAGTGCCCGGCAGCGCCCCCGACAAGACGGTGATCAATGTGGAAGTGGAGGAAAAATCCACCGGTCAGCTTTCCTTCGGCGCCGGCTTCTCGACCACCAGCGGCGGCCTTCTCGACATCTCCGTCAGCGAACGCAATCTACTCGGGCGCGGCCTTGACCTGAGGGCCAACGCGCTCATCGCGGCACGCCGCAGCGAGATCGACCTGTCCTTTACCGACCCCTTCTTCCTGGATCGCGAGGTGGCGGCGGGATTCGACATCTTCCGCAGGATCAGGGATCTGCAGGAGGAAAGTTCCTTCGATTCCAAGGTTACCGGGGGTGCCTTGCGGACCGGCTACCCGATCACCGAGCTTCTGCGGCAGAACTGGAAATATTCCTTCAGGAAGCAACAAATCGATGACGTCAGGGCGAGCGCGTCCCGGTTCATCAAGGCCGAGGAGGGAACCGAGACCATTTCGGAGATTACGCATACGCTCATCTATGACAAGCGCGACAGCATCATCGCGCCCACCGAAGGCTATTTCATTCGCATGATCAACGACCTTGCCGGCCTGGGGGGCTCTACCCATTATATTCGTAACCGATTGAAGGGAGGCAAGTTTTTCCCGCTCGCCGACCAGTGGGTGCTGTCTTTCACCGCGTCTGCCGGCCAGATCATCGGCCTCGGCGAGGATGTCCGCCTTCTTGATCGGTTCTTCGTCGGCGGCGACAACCTGCGCGGTTTCGCCACATCCGGTATCGGTCCCCGGGACGCGCTTACCGAGGATGCCCTGGGCAGCGAATGGAAGTACACGGCGTCCGCCGAGATCACCTTCCCGCTCGGGCTGCCCGCTGAACTGGGACTCACGGGGAAGGTTTTCACGGATTTGGGGAGCGCGGGGACGATCAACCCCTCGGGGCCTGACGTCAATGATGAGGCCAGTCTACGCGCTTCGATCGGCACGGGGATTGTCTGGGCCTCGCCTTTCGGACCCGTCGGCATGGACTTCGGCGTCCCGATTCTCAAGGAAAACTTCGATGAGGTGGAGAACGTCCGCGTCAGCTTCGGCACGAGATTCTAGGAGATAGGCGTGAAACCTTCAGCGATCTCCATCCTCTGCGCACTCGTCATTGTGGCGTCCCCGACGGGACCGGCGGCGGCCCAGCAGCCGGAAGCCGACAAGGACGTCATAACCTTGCTCAACATGGCGGTTATCGATACCGAGGTAATCCGCCGCAACAGCAGGGCGTTCAAGGACCTCCGCGCGCAGATCGCCAAGTACCGCAAAGCGATCCGGGCCGATATCCAGAAGGAGGAGGAGGTGCTCCGCGGCGCTAACGAGGAACTGGCCAGAAAGCGGGCCATTCTTGCGCCCGAAACCTTTGCCGAGGAGCGCCGGCAGTTCGAGGAACGTCTGGTGCAGGTTCAGCGCACGGTCCAGAAACGCAAGAAGGATCTGGAGAGAGTGGCGGCGGAGGCCGTAAAAAAGGTGGAGGCGGTGCTTAACAAGATCATCACCGACGTGGCGAACGAGCAGAGCCTGGGCCTGATTCTGCGCAAGAATCAGACGGTTCTCGTGGCCAACGAACTGGATATCACTCCGCACGTGCTTAAGCGCCTGGACACGGCATTGCCGTCCCTCAAGGTTTCCGATCCCGGAACGTAGGCGATGGCCGATCCGCGTTTTTTCTCCGTCGCTGGGCCATTCACCCTAAAAAATCTGGCAGAGATTTCCCGGGCCCAAATCGGTGGCGACGCGGACCCCGACGCCCTTTTCTCGGACGTGGCAACCCTGGTCTCGGCCGGGCCCGGCGACGTCGCCTTTCTCGACAACCGGCGT
Source organism: Pseudomonadota bacterium (assembly GCA_022567015.1). GTDB lineage: Bacteria > Pseudomonadota > Alphaproteobacteria > Rhodospirillales > 2-02-FULL-58-16 > JACZQZ01. The sequence continues at coordinate 9,311 of JADFHR010000001.1, read as the reverse complement.
TACCTTGACGCGTTCACCACCACCAAGGCCGGCGCCTGCCTGGTCCATCCCGACCTGGCGCCGAAAGCCCCCCGGGGCATGGCCCTGCTGGTGACGCCCGAGCCTTATCATGGCTATGCGCGCGTTGCCGACGCCTTTTACCCGGCCCCGCCGCCGCAGGCCGCCGTGGCCCCGTCGGCGGTGATCGACGACACCGCGGTGCTCGGAGAGGACTGTCGCGTGGACGCCGGCGCGGTCATCGGGGCCGGGGCGCGGATCGGCCGGCGCTGCCACATCGGCGCCAACGCCGTGATCGGGGAGGCCGTGGTTGTGGGCGACGACTGCGTTGTCGGATCCTGCGCCTCGCTGGCCTTTTGCGTGGTCGGCGCGCGCGTGGTGATTCACGCCGGGGTCCGCGTCGGCGAAGACGGTTTCGGCTTTGCCGTGGGCAAGCAGGAACACCTCAAGGTGCCGCAACTGGGGCGGGTGCGCATCGAGGACGACGTGGAGATCGGCGCCAACACCACCATCGACCGGGGCGCCGGCCCCGATACCGTCATCGGCGCCGGCACCAAAATTGATAATTTGGTCCAAATAGCCCATAACGTACACCTTGGTCGGAATTGCATGGTGGTGGCACAGGTTGGGATTTCGGGCAGCGCCACGGTCGGCGATGGCGTCATGATGGGTGGACAGGCCGGGCTGACCGGCCATTTGCGGATCGGCTCGGGCGCCCGCATCGCCGCCCAAAGCGGCGTCATGCGGGACGTGGAATCCGGAGCCGCCGTCGGCGGCTCACCGGCGGCGCCGGTGCGCGAATGGCTGCGCGGCGTCGCGGTCGTGGAGCGCCTGGCGCGAAAGAAAGGCGGATGAGCGATGGATTCGGACGTGGCGGTCGCCGGGAAGAGCATCGACATAGAGCGGATCATGGAGATGATCCCGCACCGCTATCCCTTCCTGATGATCGACAAGCTGATCAACGTCATACCCGGCGCCGGCGCCGTCGGGGTCAAGAACGTCACCATCGGCGAACCCTACTTCCAGGGCCACTTTCCGTCCCGTCCCGTGATGCCCGGGGTGCTGATCATCGAGGCCATGGCGCAGACGGCGGCGGTCCTCGTAATAGAGACCCTTGGCGTGGAGGCGGAGGGCAGGCTGGTCTACTTTCTGTCGGTGGACGCGGCGCGCTTCCGCAAACCCGTCATGCCGGGCGACACCTTGTATATTCACGTGGAAAAGCAATATAAACGCGGCAATGTGTGGAAGTTCAAGGGCGAGGCCCGGGTCGGCGATACCTTGATGGCGGACGCCACATTCGCCGCCATGATCATGGAAAACTGAATGACGGATATCCATCCCACGGCCGTTGTCGATGACGGCGCCCGCATCGGCGCCAACGTCACCGTCGGGCCGTACAGCATCGTCGGCGCGGGGGTGGAGCTGGCCGACGGCGTCACCCTTATGTCCCATGTGGTGGTGGACGGCCGCACCAGCATCGGCGCCAACACCAAGGTTTACCCGTTTGCCTCCATCGGCCTGGCGCCCCAGGACCTGAAATACAAAGGCGAGCCCTCGCGGCTCGAGATCGGGTGCAACAACATCATCCGCGAGCACGTCACCATGCACGGGGGGACCGAAGGGGGCGGCACGGTGACCCGCGTCGGCAACAACGGCCTGTTCATGGTGGCCTGCCACGTGGCCCACGACTGCCGGATCGGCGATCATGTGGTCATGGTCAACAACGCCACCCTGGGCGGGCACGTGACGGTCGGCGATTGGGCCATTCTTGGCGGCCTGGCGGCGGTGCACCAGTATGTGCGTATCGGCCGCCACGCCATGCTGGGTGGCCTCTCGGGCGTGGAGAACGACGTCATTCCCTATGGCTCGGTCACCGGCAACCGCGCCCGCCTCCAGGGCCTCAACATCATCGGCCTGAAGCGCCGGGGCGTTTCGCGCGACGACATCCACGTGCTTCGTAACGCTTATCGCCTGTTGTTCGCCCCGGAAGGCACCCTGGCCGAACGCCTGGAAGACGTGGCCGAACTGTTCCACGACAACCGGGCGGTGATGGAAATCGTCGACTTCATCCGCACCGATTCGCCCCGCTCCATCTGCCAACCCACACTGGAAGATGCCGCCTAAGCTCGGCATCCTGGCCGGGCGTGGCGAGTTGCCGGCGCGCATCATCCAAGCCTGCAGGGAAACCGGACGCGACTACTTCGTTATTGCGTTCAAGGAGCAGACGGCCCCCGAGACCGTTGCCGGGGCGCCCCACGCCTGGGTACGCCTGGGCGCCGCCGGCAGTGCCTTGCAGCACCTGCGCGACGCCGGGGTCGAGGAACTGGTCATGGCGGGAGGCGTCCACCGTCCTTCCCTTTCCGCTCTCCGGCCAGACGCATGGGCGGTCAAGGTGTTCGCCAAGAAGGGTGGCAAGGCGCTGGGCGACGACGGGCTGTTGTCCGCCCTGGTCTCGGCGCTCGAGGATGAGGGATTCCGCATGGTCGGCGCCGACGACGTGGTGTCCGATCTTCTCGCCCCGCAAGGGCCGTTGGGCGCCATCGTGCCCGCAGCCGAGGCCAAGGCGGACATCGCCCTCGGCATCGAAGTGGCCCTCGGCCTGGGCGCCCTTGACGTGGGACAGGCCGTGGTGGTGCAGCAGGGGCTGGTCCTCGGCGTCGAAGCGGCGGAAGGAACGGATGCCCTGATCGAACGGTGCGCCGGCCTCCGCCGCTCGGGCTTCGGGGGCGTCCTCGTCAAGGTCAAGAAACCGGGACAGGAGCGCCGTGCGGACCTGCCCACCATCGGGGTTCCCACGGTCACGGCGGTAGCGGCGGCGGGCCTCGGCGGAATCGCCGTGGAGGCGGGAGGAACCCTGGTCATGGACCGCATCGCGGTGGCGGCGGCGGCCGACAGGGCGGGGGTGTTCGTCATTGGCGTGCCGGTGGCGGACGACGCGCCGGCATGAGCGCCGCCGGCCGCGATGAGGCGCCGCTGATCTTCCTCATCGCCGGCGAGCCCTCGGGCGACGTTTTGGGGGCCCGCCTGATGGCGGCCCTCAAACGCCAATCCGGCGGCAAGGTACGCTTCGCCGGCGTCGGCGGTGTCCACATGGGAGAGGAAGGACTCGACAGCCTGTTTCCCATTGGCGAACTCTCCGTCATGGGCCTGGCCGAGGTCCTGCCCCACGTGCCGCGGCTGTTGCGCCGCATCCGCGAGACGGCGGCCCGCATCCGGGCCTTGAGTCCGTCGGTCCTGGTCACCATCGATTCCCCCGACTTCACCTTTCGCGTCGCCAAGCGAACCCGGGGCGGCGGTGCCCCCATGCCGGCGATCCACTATGTGGCGCCGCAGGTGTGGGCGTGGCGGCCGGGCAAGGCGAAAGCGACGGCGCACCTGTTCGACCGCCTCATCGCACTGTTGCCCTTCGAGCCTCCCTATTTCGAGGCCGTGGGGCTGCCCTGCACCTTCGTCGGCCATCCCGTGGTGGAAAGCGGCGCCGGGACGGGGGACGGAGCGGCCTTTCGGCGGCGCCACGGCATCGCGGAGGGGACGCCGTTGATCTGCGTGCTGCCCGGAAGCCGGCGCACCGAGACCAGGCTCCTGTTGCCGGTCTTTGGCGAAACCCTGGCGCGGCTTGCCCGGTCGTACCCACACCTCAGGGCCGTGGTGCCGACGGTGGAAACCGTGGCCGACGCCGTGACCGCGGCCGCCGGGGAGTGGCCGGTCCCGGCCCTGGTGCTTACCGGCGAAGCGGAAAAATTCGACGCCTTCGCCGCCGCCGACGCCGGGCTCGCCGCCTCGGGAAGCGTGACCCTGGAGCTGGCCATGGCCGGTGTGCCCATGGTGGTGGCCTACAAGATGAACCCGGTCACCGGCTGGCTGGCCCGGCGCCTGATTCGCACGCGCTACGTGAACCTGATGAACCTGGTCCTGGACCGGGACGCGGTGCCGGAACTGCTGCAGGGCGATTGCACCCCGGACAAGCTGGCGAAGGCCCTTTTCCGTCTTCTCACCGACGAGGCGGCGCAACGGGCGCAACGCGCCGCCTTCACCGAGGCGCTGGAGAAGCTTGGCCGCGATGGGCCGCCGCCGTCGGAACGGGCCGCCGAAGTGGTGCTGGCGGTGATCCGCGGGGCCGGCGGCCGGGCCGCCGTGTAATCCCTATTTGAGGGCGGCGATCACCGCCTCCGAGACGCGGTCGACGGTCGCTTCGTCCAGGTCGGGGTAGATCGGCAGGCTGAGGATCCGTCTGCTCAGCTCCTCGGACACGGGCAGAGACCCGGGACCGCCGCCGTAGTCCCGGAAGGCCGGCTGCAAATGCAGCGGGCTGGGGTAATAGACCCGCGCCGGTATCCCCAGCGCCGCGAGCGCATCCCTGAGCCCGTCCCGGTTGTCGACAACGATGGAGTAATGCGCCCAGACGCTTGCCGCGCCTTCTATGCGGGCGGGAAGGGTGACGGCGCCGCGAAGGGCCTGGTCATAGCGCCGGGCAAGGCTTTCGCGGGCCTGGATCTCGTCCTCGAAGGCCTCCAGCTTGGCCAGCAGGGCGGCGGCCTGCAGCGTATCCAGGCGGCCGTTCATGCCCGGACGCACGCACTGGCCGTCGGCGCCCTGGCCGTGGACGCGGATGGAGCGCATGACCTCGGCGCGCCCGCCATCATCGGTAAAGATGGCCCCGCCGTCGCCGTAGCAGCCGAGCGGCTTGGACGGGAAGAAACTGGTCGTGGTCACCGCCGCCAGGCGGCCGACGCGCGAGGCGTCGCGGCTGGCGCCGAAGCTCTGCGCCGCGTCGGCGAGCACGAACAGGCCGTGCGCGTCGGCGACGGCGTTGATGGCGGCGTAGTCCGCCGGCAGTCCGAAAAGGTCCACCGGGATGACGGCACGGGGCCGCAACGACCCGCCGGCAGGGACATCGGCGACGGCCCGTTCCAGGTCCGCCGGGCCCATATTGAAGGTGTCCGCTCCGACGTCGCAGAACACCGGCGTCGCGCCGACGGCGAGCACCGCTTCCGCGGTGGCGGCAAAGGTGAAGGTGGGCACGAACACCGCATCGCCCGGGCCGATCCCTTCGGCCATCAGGGAGATGGTCAAGGCGACGGTGCCGTTGGCGACGGTGATGGCGTGCGCCGCGCCGCTGAAGCGGACGAGCTCCGCCTCCAGCTCAACCACCTCGGGGCCGAGGATGAACTGGCCGTGGTCGAGGACGGCGCGCATACGCGCGTCCATGCGCGGCTTGAGGCGGGCGTATTGGGCCTTGAGGTCGACGAAGGGGAGCGGCGTCGTCATTGCGCCGCGGGGCGTTTCGCGTTCACCATCGTTTGCGCGATCGCCGTGTCGCCGGAACGGGCGCGCACGAACTCCAGGTGTTCCTGCAGGCTCCGGGTGATCATGATGGCCGTCTCCAGCGCCCGCCGGCCGTCCTCGCCGCTGACCAGAGGCGGAGATTTCGTCGCGACCGCGTCGAGGAAAGACTCTATCTCGCGTTCCAGGCTGTCGGCCTCTTCGTATACCTGTTCGTCGATGCTGAAGTTGGGGACGCCGGGGAACAATTCGCCTTCGCCCTTGCGGGCGACGATCACCTTGCGGCTCAGGAAATCGATGGAAATGTAGTGGTCCGGTTGGAATATGCGCATCTTGCGTTCGCTCTTGGCGCTGATGCGGCTGGCGGTGATGTTGGCGACACAGCCGTTGGCGAAGCGGATGCGCGTGTTGGCGATGTCTTCGACGGCGGTGAGCACCGGCGCCCCGACCGCGTCGACCGATTCCGCCGGCGACTTGACGAAGGCCAGGATCAGATCGATGTCGTGGATCATCAGATCGAGGATGACGCTGATGTCGGTCCCGCGCGCTTGGAACGGCGCGATGCGGTAGCATTCGATATACAGCGGCCGGGTGAGCACTTTCTCCACCATCTGCACGGCCGCGGAAAAGCGTTCCAGATGGCCGACCTGGAGGACCAGGCCGCGTTGGCCGGCCATGCGGATCAGGGCGTCGGCGTCCGCCAGATCGTCGGTGACCGGCTTTTCGACCAGCACATGCACGCCGTTTTCCAGGAACGGCCCGGCGATCTGGCGATGGGCCGTGGTCGGCACGACGACGCTTACCGCATCCACCTGATCCAACAGCTCGCGGTAGTCGGAGACCGCCCGCACCCCAAGCTTCGCCGCCACCGCGCCGGCCCTCTCGCCGTCGGTGTCGCATACGGCGATGAGTTCCGAGCCTTCCAGGGTGGCGAATTTATCGGCGTGATAGCGGCCGAAATGGCCGACCCCGACGACCGCCGTCCTGATCCTGCCCGTCATCCCCCATCGCCCCCCATGCGCGTACGCCACCGCCCGCCGGGCTTGGTGCGGCGCCAGTTAGGGGGTATACGTTTTGGCGGATCAACACAAGACCCTGCGAACGCCCATGGGATGGGAGGGAAGCCATGACCACCGCCGCCGCCGAGGCCGCCGCCACGCCGCACGATAGCAAACAATTCCGCATCCTCCACACCATGATCCGGGTCCGCGACCTGGACAAGTCCCTGGATTTCTACACGCGGCTTCTCGGCATGACGCAACTGCGCCGGAAGGATTTCCCCGGCGGCAAGTTCACCCTCGCCTTCGTCGGCTATGGCGGCGAGGCCGATCACGCGGTGATCGAGTTGACCCACAACTGGGACCAGGAGGAACCCTATGACCTGGGTACCGGTTTCGGGCACGTGGCCATCGGCGTTCCGGACATCTACGCCACCTGCGAGCGCCTGGAGGCGGAAGGGGTCGCCATTCCCCGTCCGCCGGGTCCGATGAAGCACGGCACCACCGTCATCGCCTTCATCGAGGATCCCGACGGCTACAAGATCGAGCTCATCGAGCGGGCGTAGGCGCCTGAATTTCCCGCGACCGCCGCCGACGCGGAGCTCTCGACCGCGCCAACACCGCACGATCCATTCGGTGATCAGCTAAAATATTGACTGCAACGTATACGTTCGTATATCTTCCCTATACGGATGAATAGTACTTTTTACCCTAGAACGGTTAGAAAACCTTTTATGTTAGTCGTAACTCGGGTATATTTCTGAAAAGAAGGCGTTATTACGGGTATAACTATCCTGCATTTATCTAAATAAGTGTAATTTGGGCACGGCGCCGTGGTCCAGACCCTGCGCGGACCCCGGCGGCTTCAGGGAGGTCTGAAAAATGGTGGCGGCTCGCTTTGGCGGGGCGCAAGTGGCTCTTGTCCTCACTGCAATCCTGTATTCCGGGCCGGCGCTTGGGCAACAAACGCTGGCGATATACGCGCCCACGGATCCTCCGCTCAGCAATGAGGCGCGGACGGGCTTCCTCGATGTCATTGCGAAAGAGGCCTTCCGACGTATCGGGGTGGGACTTGAGCTTATCGAGATTCCCGCGGAAAGGGCCCTGATCAACGCCAACGCCGGAATCGACGACGGCAATATTACTAGGATCGCCGGACTGGAGAAATTCTACCCGAACCTGGTTCGGGTGCCCGAGAAAATGATGGACATGATTTTTGTCGCTTTTACCAAACATGTCGATATTCAGACCGACGGTTGGCAGGCCCTGAAACCCTATTCGATCGGCATCGTCAAAGGGTGGAAGATACTGGAAAACAATATTCCCGATGAGGCGACGGTGACCCTGGCCGAGGATGCGGAACAGTTGTTCAGGCTGTTGGAGAAGGATCGGGTGGATCTGGTTCTCTATTCGCTCTGGAGGGGCCTGGCGCGCATAAAGGGAGAGAAATTGAGCGGGGTAAGGGTTTTAACTCCGCCTCTCGTGACCAAGGAAATGTTTATGTATCTGCATAAGAAACACAAACCCCTGGTACCGAAAATCGCGGCCGCATTGCGCGCAATTAAGGCGGAAGGCATCTATCAGCGGCTGTTTCAGGAAAAATTAGCACCCTTGGCGACCGAGGATTGATCATGCCGGAAGCGAGCCGACCCCTCTTCCGTGTGCCGATTTCGCGCCGCAATACGCGGCTCTCGCGCCGCCTGATCGCCTATATGGTGGCGTTCAGCTCAGCCCTGACATTGGTGATTACGGCCTATCAACTGTACCGGGATTACGACCGTGACCTGCGCCTGATCGAATCCCGGATGCGGCAAGTTCAGTACGTTCATCTGAACAGCCTCGTCGACACCCTGTGGGCGACAAATACGAAGAAGCTGCAAATTCATTTGGACGGAATCCTGCGCCTCCCCGACATGCAATACGTGGCCGTGAAGGAGGGTGAAAGGCTGTGGGCTTCCGCGGGAACATTTCAGTCCGATAACGTCATCTCCCGCGAGTTTCCGATGAACTATGTCCATCGGGGGCGGACCTTGGAAATCGGCACGCTGTCGGTCGTCGCCACCCTGGATGGCGTGTACCAGCGATTAATCGACAAGACGTTGATCATTCTGCTCAGCAACGGGATCAAAACGTTTCTCGTCGCCGGTTTCATGCTGCTCATCTTCCAGTACCTGGTAACGCGGCACCTGGACACGCTGGCGCGGTATGCCCGCGGCCTCAACCTCGACAATCTGCCGAATCCCCTGTGGTTGAAGCGGAAATCGAAGGGGAGGCGGGCGCCCGACGAATTGGACGAGGTCGTCGCCGCGATCAACGACATGCGGGTCGACATGGAGGAGTCTTTCGAAGCGCTGCGGGAAAACGAGGAGCGCCTGCGGGCGGTCGTCGACAGCATCGTGGTCGGGGTCATCACCATCGACGAGACGGGCGTGGTCCAGTCCTTCAACCGGGGCGCCGAAAGCATGTTCGGGTATGCGCCGGCCGAGGTCGTGGGCGAGAACGTCACCATCCTGATGCCCGAGGTCCATCGTTCCGGGCACGGCTCCTACATCGCCAATTACCTGAGGACCGGCGAAGCCAAGATCATCGGCATTGGCCGCGAGGTCGAGGGCCGGCGCAAGGACGGCTCCATCTTCCCGATGGAACTGGAAATCGGTGCAATGGTGGTCGGCGGGCAGCGCATGTTCGCCGGAATCGTCAAGGACATCACCGAGCGCAAGCGGGCGGAGGAGGCCTTGCGCGAGAGCGAGGCCAGCCTGGCCAACGCGCAGCGCATCGCCCATGTGGGGAACTGGGACTGGAACATCGAGACCAGCGAGCTTGGGTGGTCGGACGAGATCTACCGGATCTTCGGCCTGAAACCGCAGCAGTTCGGCGCCACCTATGGGGCATTCCTGAACACGGTCCATGCCGAGGACCGTGCCTTGGTCCAGGAGGCCGTCAACCGCAGCCTCGAGGAAAAGACGCCCTACGCCATCGACCACCGGATCGTATTGCCGGACGGCACCGTGCGCGTCGTCCACGAGGAGGGCG
>JADFHR010000156.1 GCA_022567015.1 Pseudomonadota bacterium | reverse complement strand
ATGCCAGAGGTTGTCCATCCCGTCGTTCTCTCCGGGGGCGCCGGCACCCGGTTGTGGCCCGTATCGCGGACCCTCTATCCCAAACAGTTGCTGCCCCTCGTCTCCGAGCGGACCATGCTGCAGGAGACGGTGCGGCGGGTGACGGGCAAGGGGTTCGCGCCGCCCGTGGTGGTGTGCAACGAAGAGCACCGCTTTCTCATCGCCGGGCAGTTGCGCGAACTGGACATCGCGCCGTCGAAGATGGTGCTCGAGCCGGGCGGGCGCAACACGGCGCCGGCCGCCGCGGTGGCCGCCCTTTTGTTGGCCGGGGAGGACGCGGACGCGATGATGCTTTTGCTCCCCTCGGATCATGTCATCGAGGACGTTCCCCGGTTCCTGGCGGCGGTCGAGAGCGGCGCCGGCGCCGCCGGCCAGGGCGCCCTGGTCATGTTCGGGGTCCCGCCGACGGGGCCGGAAACCGGATACGGCTACATCCGCCGCGGCGCCCCGTACGAAGGTGCCGAGGGGTGCTTCCGCGTCGCCCGTTTCGTCGAGAAACCGGACCTGGAAGAGGCGCGCCGGTTGGTGCGCGCCGGCGATTACCACTGGAACAGCGGCATGTTCCTGGTCCGGGCCGGGCGCTATCTGGAAGAGCTGGAGCGCCTGAAGCCGGAGATGCTCGAGCACTGTCGCAGGGCGGTCGCGGACGCCGTGGAGGAGCACGGCTGTTTGCGCCTGGACGGCGACGCGTTCGCCAAGATCGAGCCCCTGTCCATCGACTACGCGGTGATGGAGCACACCGAGAGAGCGGCGGTCGTTCCCGTGGACATGGGATGGGCCGACGTGGGCTCGTGGTCCGCGTTGTGGGAGATGGGGGCCAAGGACGGCGACGGGAACGTGACCCTGGGAGACGTCATCGCCCACGACACCAGGGATTCCTACATCCGCAGCGAAGGCCGGCTGGTCGCCGCCCTGGGCCTGGAGAACGTGGTGGTGGTGGCCACCGACGACGTCGTCCTGGTGATGTCCCGGGACATGGCCCAGAACGTCCGCAAGGTCGTCGAGGACGTGGAGAGGGCCGGGCGTACGGAGCACGCCGTGCATTCCAAGGTCTATCGGCCTTGGGGGTATTACCAGAGCATCGATGCCGGAGACCGCTTCCAGGTCAAGCGCCTACACGTCGATCCGGGGCAAAAGCTCAGCCTCCAGATGCATCACCACCGGGCGGAACACTGGGTTGTCGTCAACGGCACGGCCAAGGTCACACGCGGCGACGAAACCTTTCTCGTGCACGAAAACGAATCCATCTACCTTCCGCAGGGCGTGAAACACGCCCTGGAAAATCCCGGCGACACGCCTTTGTGCGTGATCGAGGTGCAATCGGGGGACTACCTGGGCGAAGACGATATCGTCCGCTTCGAGGACCGCTACGGGCGCGTGCCCGCGGCTAAATCGGGCGACTGACCCGCCGGCCCGCGACCCCCGCGACCCCCGGGGGGCCGCCCGGGGGTGTCCCCCCGACAACGTATGCGGGGCGCGCCCGATCGGCGGGACGACCGCTTACGCCATGGGGGCGTGCCTTTTTTCCGCCATGGGGGCCGGATGTCCCGCCTCGTCCGCGTACGCGCGGAGGGCCGCGACCACCTTCGGATCGTACTTTCCGGGGTTGTCTTCGAGGATTTTCACGGCTTCTCCACTGGATATGGTGGGGCGGTAGACGCGCGGTTCGATGCGCGCGCAGTACACGTCCGAGACGCCGATGACACGCCCGAGCAGGTTGATCGCGTCGCCCTGCAAAGCCCTCGGGTACCCCGTACCGTCAAGGCGTTCGTGCATCTGCGCGACCGTCTCGCACACCGGCAGGCCGAAGTCGATGTCCTTCAGGGTCGCCTCGAGGTGTTCGATATGGCCCTTGAGGATTTCCATTTCGTCGGGCGAGAGCCTGGTTTCCTTGGCCAGGATCTCCCGGGGGATCGACAGTTTCCCGATCTGGGACAGGTTGGCCGCCATCTCCAGGGCCGTGATGTCCTCCTCCGACATGGACAGCCGGCGGCCGATTTCCCCGCAGATCTTGCCCATGCGGCGGGAATGACCGGCCAGATAGGGGTCGTGCATTTCGATGGTGTGCACAAGGGCCGCCACCGTGGCCCGGCCCGCCTTCTCCAGTTTCTGCTGCTGTTCGATGATCTCGGTGACGTCGCGGGCGACGGAGACGATGCCGATCACATCCCCGTCATCGTTGCGCAAGGGGACCTTCGAAACGGTGAGGAAACGATTTTCCGACAGCACCTCGAGCTCTTCGTCGGTGATCGTGACCCTGCCGGTGGCCAGCACCTTTTCGTCCGACAGGCGTAAGCGCTCGGCCGCCGCGGGACCGAAGATCGCCGCGTCGTCGCGGCCGACGACCTCCTCGACCTCGCGCCCCACCGCACGGGCGAAGGCGGGGTTGGCGTAGATATAGGTGCCGTCCAGGTCCTTGAGGCCGATGCGTTCCTCGATGGAGTTGTTGATGCTGTCGAGAAGGCGGCGCTGGGCTTGGATCTGCGACGCCAGCTCGTGATACTGAACGGCCAGGGCCCGGCTGTCCTCGCCGACCTGGCGCCACCAGACGGCGACAAAGGCCGCCGCCACCAGTACCGTCGTCAACAGCGCCAGGCCGCCGCCGACCACCCGGTAGGTCGTCAGCGGCGACAGCGCGGTCACCTGGTCCACCTCCTGCACCACCAGCCAGGGGGTCTGCGTGACCGCGGCGCCGGCCGAAAACACGGCCGTGTCACCGCCAAGGCTCATCCGCCGGGCAAAGAGGAGGGGTCCCGAATTCGCCGCTACCTCGGCGCCCGGGATCGGACGCAGGTGGGGCGGGCCCGAGGGGTCCACCGCCTCGGCGCCGGCCGCCGTGACCTGAACCAGGCGGGTCCGTTCCCCGGTCTCGGCAAGGGGGCTTGGCGCCAGAACGCGGGCCAGCTTTTCGTTGGCGGGAACGGTGATCAGCAGGACGCCCACGGTCCGCCCGGCCGCCTCGGCGTCGACCGTTTGCGGCGCGGTGAGGGGGAACAGGATGTCCAGCGCCAGGCCGTCTTCGGTGGCGCGCAGGGGCAATACCGTTCGCCGGCCGGTTTCGTAAACGGCCTGCGCGGCGCGCCTCTGGGAGGGGATGAGGCTGGGCGCCGACGCGTTCGCCAGGTAGGCCTGGCCGTTGGGTCCGATGAGGTAGGCTCCGGCGATATCGCTCTGCTCCGCGAAATCGGTTACGGCGACCTGCATGTAGGGGAGCTGGTCCCGCAAGGGGCGGGACAGGGTGGTGCTCCCGCCCTCGAGGCCGACCTCGGCCGCGAACAGCCTGAACAGGCCGCTTTCGGTCAGCCGCGTCGATAGGCGGGCCACGCCCTCAAGCCAGGTGGCGAAGACCTCGGCGCGTGCCGTGGCGGTGATTTCGACGCGGTGCTGAACGGCGGCGACAAGCTCTTTTTCCCGGTTTTGCACCATCAGGACGAGGACCAGGACCGCCACCGCGACCAGTCCCGCGATCACGGCCGCGCCGCGGAAGACCATCCGCTTGACGTCGGGGCGCGTCTGTCCGAGGGCACGACCGGAGATCAGGTCCTTGACCTCGGGGCCGGTTGCAACCCCTGCCATCACCGGGCCCCCCGCGCCGTTTCCCCGGCGGCCACGGCGGCCTGTGGGTGGACAACGATGTGCGCCCAGCGGGTTGTCTCGTTGACGGAATAAAACGGAACGTAATATTTCACGTCATTCTGCGTTAGAACACTGTTTGAAAGACTATCCAGGATATAAATTTCACCTTCATGGTAGACGGCAAGAAACGAATGAACTTTATTTCTCAATACATCCTTGGCGACGACGATGCGAAGCTGCTCGTTGGCGAAGCCCAGCTCCCTCAGGGTGAAGAACTTTACGATGGCGAAGTCTTCCGAATCGCCCGACCGGGCGATGAATTCCAGCGGCGACGCCCAATACTCCTCGGCGCCGTAGTTCTTGTCGTCGGGCTTTTCGGACCAGGTGTTGAGGAAGCGGTTGACCTCCGACAACTGCTCCAGCGGCGCCTCGGACCGCAGTCCCTGAATCATTGCCCGCCAGGCCATGATCTCGGCGGAGGCGCACGCATCCACGCTGGCGTCGCAACGGTCCACGGCCTTTTGCTCGTCTCCGATCTTGTTCAGGATTCGCGTCCATTGGGGCAGGGCGGCAAGGTTGTTGGACGCGATCTCCACCGCGCCGAGAAGGGGCGGGGGTGCCGCCGGCGCGCCGCGCTCACGGCCCTGGGCAAGGGCGTTTCCCGTCGGCGACAACGCGGACGCGGCGACGATCACGAACAGCAACAGAAGCGGGTATCGCACGCTCATCGTTCCGTCAGAGCCCGGTCTCTCGCCTTGAGAATCGGTTTGAGAAGGTAATCGAGAACCGTCTTGCGGCCGGTCAGGATGTCGACGCTTGCCACCATGCCGGGAATGATGGGCAGCACCTTGCCCTGGTGCACGAGCTCGCTCTTATCCGTCCTGACGATGATCTGGTAGTAGCTGTCGCCGCGCTCGTCGAGGATGGTATCGGCGCTGATGCGCTCCAGGGTGGCCGGCAGGCCGCCGTAAATGGCAAAATCGTACGCCGTCAGTTTGACGGTGGCCTCCTGGCCCGGTTTGAGAAAGGCGACGTCGGCGGGCAGGATGCGGGCCTCGACCAGCAACGTGTCGTCCAGCGGCACGACTTCCATAAGGTTCATGCCGGGCATCACCACACCGCCGATGGTGCTGATATTCAGCTGCTTGACGATGCCCCTGACGGGCGAGCGCAGGTCCGTGCGCACCACGCGGTCCCTGGCGGCGAGGATGGACTGCTCGACCTGGGCGAACTCGGCCTTTATGGCATTGAGCTCGCGCAGGGCCTCGGAACGGGAGTTCAGGTACCTTTCCTCGATCCGGCGGGTGGCTTCCTGCACCGCCGACTTCGCCCTGGGCAGGGCCAGGATGGTGCTTTGGATCACGCCCTCCAGGTCGTTCACCTCGCGTCTCAGGCGCAAGAGGTTGATTTTCGGCACCACGCCGTTTCGCACCAGGGGCTCCGTCATCTGCAACTCTTCCTCAAGGAGTACCAGGCTGGACCGGTTTTGTTTCAGTTGCCCCCTGAGCTCGGTCAGTTCCTGCCTGCGTTGGTCCACCTGTTGGCGAAGGATGCCGAGCTGCGATTTCAGGTCCGCCCGGCGGGCGTTGAACAGCTTGCGCTCGTTGACCGCCAACTGCCGCGCCTCGGCCATGAGTTCGGGCGGGAATTCGAGCGCACCGCCTTCGGACTCGGCGGTGAGGCGGGCCATCTGGCCCATCAGGCTGTAGTACGCCGCCTGCTGTTCGCCCAGGCTGGCGGCGAAGCCGGTGTCGTCGATGCGAAGGAGGATCTGGCCCGCCTCGACCATCTCCCCTTCCCTGACCAGGATCTCTTTCAGGATTCCGCCTTCCAGGTTCTGGATCACCTGCACCTGCGATGACGGAATGACCGTGCCCTGGCCGCGGGTGACCTCGTCGATCTCCGCCCACCATGCCCAGGTGATCGCCGCCACGAAGAACAGGACGACACCGAACAACAGTAAAATGGCTACCCCACGCGGGCCCTGGATCCGGGCCGCCGTGACCTCGGCGGCGAAGTCCGAGTCATTCCATTGTTCGGCGCTGGCCATGATGCCTCACCACAGGTCCCGTACTAACCTTTGTCTTTGGCTCTGCTGTGTTGTTTCGCCCTGTTCAGTATCTCGTCGCGCGGTCCGTCGGCGATGACGCGCCCCTGGCTCAGGACGATGAGCCGGTCGACGAGATGGAACAGCGACGGCCGGTGGGTGATCAGGATAAGAGTCTTGCCGGTCAACAATTCCTTGAGGCGGTTTGCGAACTGCCTTTCCGACGCCAGGTCCATCATGCTGGTCGGTTCGTCAAGCAACAGGAACGGAGGATCGGGCACCAGGGCGCGGGCCAGGGCGATGCATTGACGTTGGCCTCCGGACAGGGTTTGGCCGCGCTCGCCCACCATGAGGTCGTAGCCGTGCGGGTGGCGGCTGATGAATTCGTGCACGCCGGCCTGCGAGGCGGCGCGGAAGATCATCTCGTCGTCGGCGTGCGGGGTGCCCATGGCGATGTTCTCGCGCACGGTTCCGTGGAACAGAATGACGTCCTGCATGATGACGCCGACGCCGCGGCGGAGATCGGCGGGGTCGATCTGGCGCACATCCGTGCCGTCGATGACGACGGCGCCTTCGCTCGGCGTATAAAGGCTGATCAGCAGTTTCGAGATCGTCGTCTTGCCCGAGCCGATGGGACCCAGGATGCCCACCCGCTCCCCCGGTTCGATGCGGAACGACAGGTTCTTCAAGGCGGGAATATCGCTGTCGGGGTAGCTGAAGGTCACGTCCTGGAACTCGATGGTCCCCTTGCCCACGGTTCGGCTCAGGAAATTCTTTTCCGGCGGGCGTTCCACCGGCAGGGACATGATCTGGTTGAGGTTCTTCAACGCCGTCAACGACTGCTGGAGCCTCGACAGCAGCCCGGCCACCACGGCCAGCGGCGCCATCGTCCGCCCGGTCAGGATGGTGCACGCGATCAACGCGCCGATGGTCATTTCGCCTGCCTGGATCTGGAAGACGCCCATGATGACGACCCCGATGACCACCAGTTGCTGGGCCGTCGCGGCAATCTGGATACCCAGTTGCGAGACGGTCCGGGCGCGCAGGCTGGAGCCGGCCGCAGCGCCGACGAAACGTTCCCATTCACGCTGCATCTTGCCCTCCGCGCCGAGGCTCTTCACCGTTTCCAGGGCGCTGATGGTTTCGACGATGACGCCCTGCTTTTGCGAGGTCTCCTGCGTGGTCTTCTGAACCGCGCGGCGCAGGGGGAACTGCACGCACAGCCCGGCAATGATGACAAAGGGAACGATGACCAGGGGCACGATCACCACCGGCCCGCCGACCATCCAGATGACGAAGAGGAACAGGCCTAAGAAGGGGACGTCGACCAGGGTCACGAACGTGGCCGACGTGAAGAAGTCCCGCAAGGACTCGAAGTCGCGCAACTGGTTGGCGAAGGCGCCGGCCGAGGTCGGGCGCACCGCCATCTGGATATTGAGGACATGGGCGAAGATTCGGCTGGACAGCACGACGTCGGCGCGCTTTCCGGCATTGTCGACGAAATAGCCGCGCAGGGTCCTGAGCACGAAATCGAAGCCGATGACCAAGCCGACCCCGGCGGCCAGGACCCAAAGGGTTTCGGTGGCCTGGTTCGGAACGACCCGGTCGTAAACGTTCATGATGAACAGGGGGGTGGCAATGGCGAACGTGTTGATCAGGAAGGCGGCGACGACAACGTTGGCGTAGGTTCCGCTAAACATCCCCAGGGTGCCCCAGAACCACGAAGCCGTATGATCCAGCCCGCCCCCCTGGTCGTGGCGGCGGAAGCTGAACGCGGGGCGCACGAAGATCGCGTACCCGTCGTACATATCCAGCAGTTCGTCGGTGGGTAGGGTCTGCGCCCCGAGACCGGTTTCGGGCAGGATGATTTCGGACTGTCTTCCCGGCATGTGGCGGACGAGAACACAGGCCGAGCGGTCCTTCAAAAGCAGGACCACCGGCAGAACGACGTCGGGAATCTTGCCCAGCTTGCGCCGGACGATGCGGGCGCTCAGCCCGGCGCGCTCGGCGGCGCGCAGGAAAAGGGCCGGCGTCAATTTGTTGTCTTCCAG
>JADFHR010000155.1 GCA_022567015.1 Pseudomonadota bacterium | reverse complement strand
CCCGGCTACGGTATGCGGGGGACGCCCCCGCGGCCCCCGGCGTCGTCGCGCGCCGCTTGTGATGCTCCAGCATCACGGCGCGCCGCGCTCCTAGCCGGAAACCTCGCAAGACCGTCGTATGGTGCGCGAAATCGTGAAAGTGAGTACTAGGCGTGAGGAAACGGACCATCATGGCGCCGGTGACCCACCGTCGGGCCTATCTTCTGCTGGCCAGCGTCATTCTGTTGTGGGGCGTCAACTGGCCGGTGATGAAGGTGGGTCTCCTGTATATGCCGCCGCTGTGGTTCGCGGCGGCGCGGGTGCTGTTGGGAGGCGCCTGCCTGTTCGCCTTGGTGGCGGCGCGGGGACGGCTGCGCATCCCCGAACGGCGGGACTTGCCGATCCTGATCTCCGTCGGCGTCCTGCAGATCGCCCTCTTTCTCGGCATTATCCATTTCAGCCTCCAGTACGTCGACGCCGGGCGCTCGGCCATCCTGGCCTATACCACACCGTTGTGGATCACACCCATGGCGGTGGTCCTGTTGAACGAGCCGATGACCACGCGAAGGCTGGCCGGCCTGGGCCTGGGGCTCGGCGGTATCGGTGTCCTGTTCAATCCGGCCACCTTCGACTATTCCCAAACCCCGGCGCTCATCGGCAACGGGCTTCTGCTTTTGGCGGCGCTGGGATGGGCGGTGGGCATTGTCCATGTTCGCCTCCACCGCTGGGTCATGACGTCGCTCGAGCTGATGCCCTGGCAGATGTTGATCGGCGGCATCCTGCTCACCGCCCTCGCCGCCTGGGTCGAGGGCGGTCCTCCCGTGCGCTGGTCGGGCACCCTGGCCGCCATCCTCGCCTACAACGGGCTGGCGGCCTCGGCGTTCTGCTACTGGGCCTTCGTCACCGTGAGCCGGAGTCTGCCGGCCACGAGCACCGCCATGGGCGCGTTGGGCGTGCCCGTCGCCGGCGTCCTGATTTCCGCCCTGTTCCTGGCCGAGCCCCTGTCGGCAACCATAATCGTCGGGCTGGGCCTGATCACCGCCGGCGTGGCGCTGGTCGTCGTCGGCGACGTGCGCAAAGGCTGAAAGACACCTTTCTGAATCACCCCGAAAAGAGGTGCCGGGCGGCCGGCCCCGCTTGCCAGACAGCGCCCGAACGGCCATAGTCAGGCCATGTCGGGCAACGTCCGCAGAGAGGTTTCACCATCCACCGGCGCATCGCAGCCGGAGGCCTGTCTCTGTGACTGGCCGCAGTGCCGCGAGGAGGGCCGGCACCGGGCCCCGCGGTCGCGGGCGGAGCTGCGCAGCTACCGCTGGTTCTGCCTCGCCCACGTGCGCCAGTACAATGCGGCGTGGAACTATTACGCCGGCATGAGCGAGGACGAGGTCGAGGAAGACGTGCGCCTGGACACCGTATGGCGCCGGCCCACCTGGCGCCTCGGCGTGGCGGCCCGTATGTTCCATTTCAACCTCCATCCCATGGGCGACGATTTCGGCCTCAAGAACGGCGCCCGGCGGCGGGCGTGGGGGCGGCGGCCCCGCACGGTGGAGGAAAAGGCCATGGTGTTCCTGGATCTGCACCCGCCGCTGACCATGGACGCGGTAAAGGCCCGCTACAAGGAGCTGGTCAAGCGTCACCACCCCGACGCCAACGGCGGCGACAAGGCCTCGGAGGAGAAATTCAAGCAGATCAATCAGGCCTATGAGACCATCATGAGTGGCCTAGCCTCTTGACCCCGCCAGCCTGCTTGGCGTACAGCCACGCATTCCTTTTGGCGTAGAGCCACGCATTCCTTTCAACCACTGGGCAATCACCGGGATCCCATTTGATGACCCCCCAAGGCTCCACCGACACCAATGCCACCGGATTCCCCCTGGCGGCCCCGGACATCGTGATCTCCGTCCGTCAAACCTTCGGCATCGACAGCGACATGGAGGTGCCGGGCTTCAGCGAAGGCGAGGAACACGTCCCCGATATCGACGAAGCCTACCGGTTCGACCGCGACACCACCCTCGCCATCCTTGCCGGCTTCGCGCACAACCGGCGGGTCATCATCCAGGGCTATCACGGCTCCGGCAAATCCACCCACATCGAGCAGGTGGCGGCCCGGCTCAACTGGTCCTGCATCCGGGTCAACCTGGACAGCCACATCAGCCGCATCGACCTGATCGGCAAGGACGCCATCGTGCTGCGCGACGGCAAGCAGGTCACCGAATTCCGCGAGGGCATGCTGCCCTGGGCCCTGCAGCACCCCACCGCCCTGGTCTTCGACGAGTACGACGCCGGGCGCCCCGACGTGATGTTCGTGATCCAGCGCGTGCTCGAGGCCAACGGCAAGCTGACGCTCCTGGACCAGAACCGGGTGATGACCCCGCATCCCTACTTCCGCCTGTTCGCCACCACCAACACGGTCGGCCTGGGTGACACGACGGGGCTCTATCACGGCACCCAGCAGATCAACCAGGGCCAGATGGACCGCTGGAACATCGTGGCGACGCTGAACTACCTGCCCCACGACGAAGAGTTCGAAATCGTCCTCGCCAAGGTGCCGACCTATGCCACCAAAAAGGGCCGCGAGACCGTCAGCGCCATGGTGGAGTTGGCGAACCTGACGCGCAGCGGCTTCATCAACGGCGACATCTCCACCGTGATGTCGCCGCGCACGATCATCACCTGGGCCGAGAACGCCGACATCTTCGGTGATCTGGCCTTTGCCTTCCGCGTCACCTTCATCAACAAGTGCGACGAGGTGGAGCGCCCCGTGGTCGCCGAGTACTACCAGCGCTGCTTCGGCGAGGAACTGCCCGAATCGGTGGTCCAGACGGCGGAGTCGTGAGCGGGGCGGGGCGGGCGATGCCGTGAGCCAGCCCGAAGACACCGTTGAACTGGTCAAGCGGGTCACCGCGGCGGCCCTGAAGGCGGTGGCCGCGCAGGGCGAGGTGAGCGTCACCTTCACCTCCCGGGGCGACCAGGGGGCCGTGCAGGTGGCGGAAAAGACGGCCCGCCTGCCGGCGCCGCCGCGGCGCTTGCCGGCGGGCGGGATGACGCGGCTGCGGGGCACCGCCGACGCCCTGGCCTTGCGCCTGTGCTACCACGACGAAGGGCTGCACCGCCGGAGCATGCCTCCGGGGCGCGAGGCCGGCGAAGTCTTCGACGTCGTCGAACAGGTGCGTGTCGAGGCCCTGGGCAGCCGCCGCCTGGCCGGTGTCGCCGACAACCTGGCGGCGGTCCTGGAAGAGCGCTGCCAGGACTATGCCGACGTCGGCGAGCGCGAAGCCTCCCACCTGGGCGAAGCCATCGGCCTCCTGGTGCGCGAGAAACTTACCGGGCGCCCGCCGCCCGCCGCGGCGGCCCGCATGGTGGCCCAGTGGCGCCCGTGGCTGGACCGCCGGGTGGGCGCCCAGTTCCGCCAACTGGGCACCTGCGTGCACGACCAGAACGCCTTCGCCACGGCCGCGGCCGAAATGATCCGGGTTCTCGGCCTGATCGACGAGGACGCCGCGCGCCGGGACCGCGACGAGGAAGAAGGCGACGACGGCGAAACGCGCGACACCGACCCCCAGTCCCGGGACGCGGAGATGATGGCCCCGGAGTCCGTGCCCGGCGAACGGGCCGACGCCACCGACGACGACACCCAGGCCGTCGTCGCCGAAGACCGGCTCACCGAAGGCGACGAAGACCCGGCGGGCCCGACGCGCTGGCGGGCCCGCTGGCCGCACAACGCGGAACTCCGGGAACCGGCCTACCACGCGTACTGCACCGCGTTCGACGAAGTCGTGGAGGCCGACTCGCTGTGCGGGGCCGACGAACTGGCCCGCCTGCGCGCGCAACTGGACCAACAGCTTTCCCAACTGCAAGGCGTCGTGTCACGGCTCGCCAACCGCCTGCAGCGCCACCTTCTGGCCAAGCAGACCCGCTCGTGGGAGTTCGACCTGGAGGAAGGCCTGCTCGACGCCGGGCGCCTGGCCCGGGTCGTCGTCGACCCGGTCCATCCCCTGTCCTTCAAGATGGAAAAGGAGACCGATTTCCGCGACACCGTGGTCGTCCTGCTGATCGACAACTCCGGCTCCATGCGCGGCCGGCCGATCACGGTGGCCGCCATCAGCGCCGATATCCTGGCCCGCACCCTGGAGCGGTGCGGGGTGAAGGTGGAGATCCTGGGCTTCACCACCCGCGCCTGGAAGGGCGGCCAGTCGCGCGAGAAATGGGTCGCCGACGGCAAGCCGGGAACCCCCGGCCGCCTGAACGACCTGCGCCACATCATCTACAAGAGCGCCGACATGCCCTGGCGGCGGGGGCGCAGGAACCTGGGATTGATGCTGCGCGAGGGGCTGCTCAAGGAGAACATCGACGGCGAGGCCCTGTTATGGGCCCACAGCCGGCTGCTGGCCAGGCCCGAGCAGCGCCGCATCCTGATGGTGATCTCCGACGGCGCGCCGGTCGATGACGCCACCCTTTCGGCCAATCCCGGCAACTACCTGGAGCAGCACCTGCACGCGGTCATCGGCTGGATCGAGGCGCGCTCGCCGGTGGAGATGACCGCCATCGGCATCGGCCACGACGTCACCCGCTATTACAGCCGCGCGGTGACCATCGTCGACGCCGACGAGCTCGGCGGCACCATGATGCAGAACATGAGCGACCTGTTCGACGAGGAGCCCAGACGGCCGGCACGCCGGCGCCGCCGGGCGGCGATGCATTAGGATTCGCGCCGGAGCGCGAAACCGTTAACCTTTGGTGCCAACACAATGCCAACGGTGTTACGATGGAAAGGTCACCGGTTTTACTTTTACAGTCATGAACCGAACGAACCACCCCATGTTCACGTGGACCACGGGTCGTCGTCCGCGAAATTCTGGCTTCAACCCGTGGGTCTGGCACGGAATTTCGGATTCAGTCCGCGGGAGCTTCGGACTCTGCAAGGCGTAGTGGCCGAACATCAAGGTTCCTTTTTGGAGGCATGGAATGGGCATTTTGGCGATCGGCGCCGATGAACGGGTAAAGAAGGTCACAATCGGCGCGGACACGCTGAGTGTCCAACTGATGGATGGGCGCACGATCGCCGTGCCCCTTGCATGGTACCCTCGGCTCGCCAACGCCGACCCCGAACAACTGGCTCGTTGGGAAATTGCCGGCGCCGGATACGGCATCCATTGGCCGGACCTGGACGAAGACCTTAGTACCGAGGGATTGCTGCGGGGTGCTCCGGCGCCCCCCACTTCGGGTCGGTAGGGTTCCGCCGTCGCCGACGGTGCGGGCCCCGGCCCACGTTGACGGGCGCGCCGTCACCGGGATCACTGGAACCGCGGCCCTAATACCAAGGGGCGCTGATCATGACTCATAGAGATCGCGTAGGCGGCTCGTCGGGCAGGAGGAAAGTTGCAGGCGATGCGGTGCATCGTTAAAACTTTCCGACGCCCTCCGACGGGCCGCATACGCGACCGGAACGGCGGCTTACCAAGGCTTTCGGACGGCGTCACGCACGCTTCGCGATGCCCCGCATCGCCACAGCGCACGCTTAGGGCCGAAAACCTTGGTAAGCCGGCTCGTCGGGTCATGATCAGCGCTCCTTGGTATTGGTCTGTAATACGACAGCGATGAAAACGTCGTCCGTGATCGGCCTGCTGATCGGCTTGGCCGCCCTCGTTCTGTTGTTCGCCTGGCAGGGCGTGGCGACGGTGATCGGGCTGTTGGGCGAGGCCGGCTGGAGTCTCCTTCTGGTCTGTCTGTTTGCGCCGCCCCATCAACTGCTGGGGGCCGAGGCGTGGCGCCGGCTGTTCCCGGCCGCCCGCCGGCCCGCGGTGGCGCGGACCTTGGCCGCGTCGTGGATGGGGGCGTCGGTCAATACGCTGCTGCCCGTGGCGACCATCGGCGGCGAGGTGGTGAAGGCGCGGGTTTTGACCCTGTGGTCCGTCCCCGGCGTCGACACGGCATCCACGGCGATCGTCGACAAGACCGTGCAGGCCATCGTCGTTCTCGTCTGGGCCCTCACCGGCATCGCCATCCTGACCACGGTGGCCCCCGACGGACGTGTGGTGACCGGCGCCCTCATCGGCGCCGTGTTGCTGGCGCTCGGCATCGGCGGATTTATCGCGGTCCAGGTCGGCGCCACCGTCCCCTTTTTCGCCCGCGCCGCGGCGAAGGCGGCCGGGACCGAGTACTGGGAGAAGCTTGTCCAGGGCGCGGCGGACCTGAACGCGGCGATCAGGGCCATCTACCGCCGGCCCGGCGCCGTCGCGCTCGCCGTCGCGCTGCGCCTCACCGGGCGCCTGGTGCTGGTCGGCGAGGTGCTGCTGGCCGCCAACCTGATGGGCCATCCCATCGGCCTTGCCGAGGCGGTGCTGATCAAAGGCCTGGTCGACGGCCTGCGCGGCGTCTCCTTCGCCGTGCCGGCCGGACTCGGTGTTCAGGAGGGCGGCTACATCGGCGTCGGCATCCTGCTCGGCCTGCCCGCCGATTTGATGCTGGCGATTTCCCTGGCCACCCGGGCGCGGGAGATCGTTCCCGATATCCCCTTCTTCATCGCCTGGCAACACACCGAGGGCCGGGAATGGTGGCGCCGCCGCGCCCGTCCGGCCCCCTGACCGCCCCGCGGGCGAGGGAGGCCCGGGCTGGGGTCGTCCTTCCGGCTCACACCGAAAGTCAAAACGACCGGGGCATTTTGACTTTCGGTACCGGCCCGCACTACAAGGAACCATGAACACCCTGCGCCTTCCCGCCTCCGCCCTAGCGCTCGTATTGCTGTTCGCGGCCGCCCGCGGGCCGGCTTTCGCCGAGCCCATCGAGGTCCATGCCCGGACCGTCCCCCTGAACGAGGAAGTCCCGGAACAGACGACCGTCGGCGCGCTGCGCTATCGGGGCGGGCTGTTGCTGACATCGCCCGATGCCCGCTTCGGCGGCCTGTCGGCCCTCGCCGTCACCGTCGACGGCCAACAATTCCTGGCCTTGTCCGACCGGGGCTTCCGCTTCACCGCCCGGCTGGTCTACGACGAAAGGGGCGACCTGGCCGGGGTGCGCGGCGCGGAGCTCGCCACCATCAGCGGCCTCGACGGCCGGGCCCTGAGCGGCGTGAGGGAAGCGGACGCCGAATCCCTGGCCCCCGGCGCCGAGGGGGAGATCATCGTCGCCTTCGAGCGTTGGCACCGGTTGTGGCGCTATTTTCCCGGCGTGGCGGTGCCGGAGCCCCTGCCGCCGCCCATCGAGCTGGAGAAGGCGCCGCGAAACGGCGGCATCGAGGCCCTGACCATGCTCGACGACGGCAGCCTGCTCGCCCTCACCGAGAAGTACGGCGCCGGGGACGCCGTGGTCGGCTGGATCAGCGACGAAGAGGGATGGTCGGTGCTCACCTACGCCACCCGGGACGGCTTCTCGCCCACCGGCGCGGCGACCCTTCCCGGCGGTGACGTGGTCGTCGTCGAGCGCCGGTTCACCCTGCGCGGCGGCGTCGCCGTCCGCCTGGTGCGCATCGACCGCGCCACCATCCGCCCCGGCGCCCGGCTCGAGGGCCGGGTGCTGGCGGAGATCAGGCCGCCCCTGACCGTGGACAACTTCGAAGGGGTGGACGCGCGCCGGGGCCCCGGCGGCAAGACCCTGATCTACGTCGTTTCCGACGACAACTATAACCCGCTCCAGAGCACGCTGCTGTTGATGTTCGAGCTGATGGAGTAGGGACGAAAGTCAAAACGACTGGGTCGTTTTGACTTGAGAAGCCCGCGACCGCGGGCCGCCGCTCCCGGGGAGTCACCGGGGGGTGTCCCCCCGGGTCATTGGAATGCGGGCG